>CAZTXW010000107.1:0-6508 GCA_964617345.1 uncultured Sphaerochaeta sp.
AATTTCATCTTTAACTCCTAATATTTAATATAAGTTAGTAATAGTAGTAATAGTAACACGGATTCTGTGGATAACTGAATAATTCATTATACAACCTATCCTTAATTTTTGTCATCTTGTGGATAACTTTCGAAGTTGTCCACAATTGCTCCACAAGCAAATATGGCTATACACAATTTTTGGAAGTTATCCACAACCTATCCATAGGATATCCACAGGAATTTACCGCTTAACATTCAGTAAGTCCCTCTTTAGTTTCAACACGGTATTTGTGAAGGCCTCATCGCTTTTCATCAAGGATTCTATGCGGTCATACGAGTGCATCACGGTGGTATGGTCGCGCCCTCCAAACTCGGTTCCTATCTCGGTGGTGGAGTACTCGGTTATATCCCTGGCAAGGTACATGGATATCTGCCTTGGTTGGATGAGGCTCTTGTTTTTCTTCTTCCCCTTTATCTCAAAGGAACTGACGTTGAAATACTCGCCGACGACCTTTATGATGGTGTCGATGGAGAGTGTCTGGTTGGCATTTGCCGCAAGGGAAGGAAGGGTTCCCAAGAGTTCCTTGGTCTTGTCCAGGGTGAGTTCCTGGTCGAGCAGCTCGCTGAATGCAATAAGCTTGGTAAGGGAGGATTCCAGGTCCCTTACATTGGTGCAGACATTGGTTGCTATGTAGTCTATGATCTCTTCGCTCATCGAGCTGTTCCTCTGCTCTGTCTTGCTTTTGAGGATGGCCACCCGTGTCTCGTAGGAGGGTGGTTGCAGATCGACATTCAGCCCGCGTTCGAATCGGGAGCTGAGACGGTCGCTGATATTCTTTAGCTCGCTGATGGGGCGGTCACAGGTGAATACCATCTGCTTCTTGGACTCATAGAGGTTGTTGAAGGTATGGAAGAGCTCCTCCTGTGTCCCATCCTTTCCTTGCAGGAAGTGGATGTCGTCTATGAGCAGCACATCCACCTTCCTGAACTTGTTCTTGAAGCTCTGCATCTTGTTTGACCCGACAGAGTCTATGAACTCGTTGGTGAACATCTCGGCTGTGACGTACATGACCTTCAGCTCGGGGGTGTTGTCGATGATGTGGTTGCCTATGGAACTGAGCAGGTGGGTCTTGCCCAGTCCGACTCCTCCGTAGATGAGGCAGGGATTGTAGCTTACCCCCGGGTTCTTCGCTATCGCCAGGCTTGCGTTGTAGGCGAAGGTGCTGTTGTCGCCTATGACGAAGTTGGAGAACTTGTAGGAGTAGTTGAGGTTGCAATCCTTCTTCATCCTCATGGTGGTCTCTTGCGATGCTTTCTGCTTTGGTTGTGGTTGTGCGGCTTTTGCTTCCTTGGGCGGCTCAATTACGGATGAAGGATCTCCTTTCTGGTGTTCCTGTATTTCAGAAAGGGACTTTACGATGAAATCCACCCCTATCTCCTCTCCGGTAAGTTCGCATAGCGTATTTACCAGCAGATCCCTGTATCTGGCTATCACGGTATCGAGGATAAATTGGCTCGCTCCGGCAAGGATTACCTTCTTGTCTTCCGATCCAACGTAGACGATACGATTGAACCAGGTCGAGTATTCCTGTACTGGCAGTGTTTCCTGTATGCGCAGGATTGTCTCCTGCCAGAATTCATAATAGTTACTGTTTGTGTCGCTCATGAGAGCATTTTACTCTGTCGGTCATCGGCTTGCAAGAGCTGTTTGGTAACCTCAGTAGGGATGATGATAATTTATTGCCTAAAAAGCAGTTATAAATGGTCAGTTTTTAATGGGAATACTTGCAACAAACCCCTGTTTCTGGTATAATCAATAAGGATTGGCGTAAGCCTTTTTTTATTATTACATAAGGATATAACTGATGAGTGAAGGGAGCTTTGACAAAGGAAACTTCCAGCCACCACTGCACCATAGTGGTTCGCATCTGGAAGCTTCAACAAATACCTATTCTGCCGGGAGCATCCAGGTCCTCAAGGGCTTGGAGGCTGTAAGAAAACGACCCGGAATGTATATTGGTTCCACTGGCATCGACGGACTGCATCATCTTGTATACGAGGTGGTGGACAACAGCATCGATGAAGCTATGGCAGGGTATTGTACTGATATCCAGGTATTTCTCGACCGAAACGAGGAAGGCAGGGAGGTATGCACCATTGAGGACAATGGTCGTGGCATACCAGTAGAGATGCATCCTACGGAGAACAAGAGTTCCCTGGAGATAGCCATGACCCAGCTGCATGCCGGGGGAAAGTTTGACAAGAACTCCTATAAGGTTTCCGGTGGATTGCACGGTGTAGGTGTCTCGTGTGTGAACGCCCTCTCCGACTGGATGGAAGTTGTTGTCTTCCGAAATGGAGGAGTCTACAAGCAGGTCTACTCAAAAGGTCTGCCACAGACCCAGGTCGTACAGACAGGTGACAGTGACCGGTCGGGCACTATCGTCAGCTTCAGTCCCGACTACACGATCATAGAGCAGAACTCCTTCAGCTATGAGACGCTGGTAAACAGATTCCGAGAGCTCTCCTTTTTGAACAAGGGCATTACCATAACTGTCACAGACAGGCGAGAGGCGGAAATCCGGGAAAAAACCTTCCATGCGGAAGGGGGACTCAGCCAGTTCGTCAGCTATCTCAATGAGTTCAAGCATGTGCTCAATGACCCTCCCATCTCTGTTGAGGGAGAGCGTGACAATGTGAAGGTTGAGATTGCCTTGCAGTATAACGACAAGTACGATGAGAAGGTTCTCTCCTATGTGAACAACATCAATACCCGTGAAGGAGGGACTCACCTCACCGGTTTCCGTACCGGCCTTTCCAGGGTCATCAACGTACAGCTGCAGAAAAACGTCAAGCTGTTGAAAAAATACGAGGAGAAGCTCGAGCAGAGCGATATCTCCGAAGGCCTTACGGCCATCATATCCGTGAAGGTTCCCGAGCCCCAGTTCGAAGGCCAGACCAAGATGAAGTTGGGGAACTCTGCAGTAAGTGGTATTGTCTACTCCATGGTCTACGAGAAGCTCGGCAACTATTTCGACGAGTTTCCTGCCATAACAGAGAAGATCATCGAGAAGATCATCAGTGCAGCCCTTGGTAGGGTAGCAGCGCGCAAGGCACGCGAGCAGATCCGTAAGAAGAGCGAAGGCGGTGGGCTTCCCGGCAAGCTGGCTGACTGTTCTGAGAAGGATCCTGCCAAGTGTGAGGTGTTCATCGTTGAGGGTGACTCTGCAGGTGGTTCGGCCAAACAGGGCCGCGACCGCAAGTTCCAGGCAATCCTTCCTCTGTGGGGAAAGATGCTGAACGTGGAGAAGGCCCAGGAATTCCGCGTATTGGGCAATGACAAGCTACAGCCTGTCATCTCAACTCTCGGAGCCGGCATCACACGCTACAACAATACCGGAAAGGATCTGGAAAGTGATAGTGAGAATGGCATCACCTTCGACATCACCAAGGCACGATACCATAAGGTCATCATCATGGCGGACGCTGATGTTGACGGTTCGCATATCAGAACCCTCCTGCTTACCTTCTTCTTCAGATATATGCGTCCTCTCATTGAGGCTGGGTATGTCTATTTTGCCATGCCTCCCCTCTATAAGATTACCATCGGTAAGAAGGTGGAGTATGCGTATGACGAGGAAGCGAGGATAAGGATTCTCGAAGAGCACAAGGTTGGCGAGGGTACCAAGGCTACCATCCAGAGGTACAAGGGTCTTGGTGAGATGAATCCCGAGCAGCTTTGGGAGACCACCATGAATCCGGAAACCCGTATGATCAGCCAGATCTGCCTTGATGACGCCGAGGAGGCCGACAGGGTGTTCTCGATGCTCATGGGTGAAGAGGTTGAGCCCCGTAGGGCCTTCATTGACGCTAATGCCGTTTATGTATCGAATCTGGATATCTAGGAAAGGATAGTATTGTGGAAGAAGAAAACAAAAGCAGGATAATTTCTGTGGATGTGTCAAAGGAGATGCGCACCTCGTATCTCAACTACGCCATGTCCGTAATTGTAAGTAGAGCTCTGCCTGATGTACGTGATGGGCTCAAGCCTGTGCATAGGCGAATATTGTTCGATATGTTCGAGATGGGAGTGAAGGCAAACTCCAGCTACAAGAAGAGTGCACGTATCGTCGGAGACGTCCTGGGTAAGTACCACCCCCACGGGGATGGTTCTGTCTATGACGCCCTGGTCCGCTTGGCCCAGGATTTCTCCCTCAGGTATCCTGTGGTCAATCCACAGGGGAACTTCGGCTCCATCGACGGCGACCCTGCTGCCGCCATGCGTTACACCGAAGTCAAGATGAGCCGCATCGGTGAAGAGATGCTCGTGGATATCCAGAAGGAGACCGTCGATTTCGGTCCCAACTATGACGAGTCGCTCGAGGAGCCTACCGTCCTTCCCGGTTCCTTCCCCTTCATGCTGGCAAATGGAAGCAGCGGTATTGCAGTCGGTATGGCTACCAATATGGCTCCCCATAACCTTCAGGAGATCTGTGATGCTATCTGTGCTGTCATTGAGAATGCAGATATCACCATTGACGAACTGATGGAGCATATCAAGGGTCCAGACTTCCCTTCTGGTGCGATCATCTGCGGGACTCAGGGCATCAAGGATGCCTTTACCACCGGTAAGGGCAAGATCGTCCAGCGTTCCTGCTATGAGATCGAGTCTTTTGAAAATGGACGTGACCATCTCGTCTTTACTGAGATTCCCTACTTGGTAAACAAGGCCGACCTGGTCAAGAAGATCGATGACCTGCGTAAGGATGGTGCGATTCCCTCCATATCAGTGGTCCGCGATGAGTCTGACCGTAATGGAATACGTGTAGTTGTGGAGCTGAAGATGGGTAGTGAGCCTATGGTTGTTGTCAACCAGCTTTTTGCCCGCACAGCTCTGCAGACAAACTTCAACGTAAACAACCTCGCCCTGGTCAATGGAAGGCCCCAGCTGCTTAATCTTAAGGATATGCTGGTCCATTACATCGAGCATCGTAAGGAAGTGGTTACCCGTAGGACAAGATATGACCTGAGAAAGGCCCAGGAGCGAGCCCATATCCTGCGGGGTCTGAAGATCGGCCTGGATAATATTGATGAGGTGATTCGCATCATCAAGGAGTCTGCGGACAACTCTGTTGCCGCTGAAAGGCTCATTTCCCGTTTCGGTCTGGATATGATTCAGGCACAGGCTATCATTGACATGAAGCTCGGACGCCTCAGTCACCTGGAATCCTCCAAGATTCTTGATGAGTTGGCTGACCTTGAGCAGAAGATTGCCTACTACCAGGAACTACTCGCTGATGAGCTGAAGATTCTTGGTGTAGTGAAGAGCGAAGTAAGGGCCCTCCCCGCGAGCCTTGCCCCCAAGGATCACCGTCTGAGCAAGATAACCCGTGAGGAGATCGGCCAGTCGACGATGCAGGATTTCATCAAGAATGAAGAGGTTGTGGTCCTTATCAGCAATAAGGGCTTTGCCAAGCGCATCCCAACCGAGGAGTATGACACCCACGGAAGGGCAGGCAAGGGCAGCAGGACCGCCAAACTGCAGGATGGTGATTTCGTCGACCACATGTTTGTCGCTTCTACGCACGAGTATGTGCTCTTTGTCACCAATGCAGGAAAGGGGTACTACACCAAGGTCTTTGATATTCCCCAGGCTTCCAAGAATGCCAAGGGTATCAGCGTAAAGAACATCCTACAGCTGGAGACTACCGAGAGGATCACAAGCATCATCAACTTCAAGGAGTTCAGTGAGGACCAGTACATCATGATGGCCACACGTCGTGGAGTGGTGAAGAAGGTCTCTCTCTATAACTTCAGAAATGCCAGGGCCAGAGGCATCATTGCCATCTACCTTGATGAAGGAGATGAGCTGCTGCACAGTGAGTTTGTCCAGGAAGGCGATGAGTGCATGCTCATCACCCGCAAGGGCCGGGGCCTCAGGTTTGCGCAATCGGATGTCAGGGCAATGGGACGTGCTTCCCGTGGCGTACGGGGAATCAAGCTGCTCGGTGATGACGAGGTTGCTGGCTTGCTGAAGGTTGATGATAGCAAGAGGATTCTCATGGTCACCGAAAATGGACAGGGAAAGCAGGTCACGTTCGACAGCTTCACCGTTCATGGCAGGGCAACGCAAGGACAGAGGATCTACAAGCTCGGTGGCAAGGCTGACTTCATTGTCGGAGCCCTCGCAGTAAACGATGAGAATGATGTGGTCTGTGTGACTCTCATGGGACAGACCCTTCGTGTGCATGTGAAGAACATCTCCATCCAGGGCAGGAATGCCACTGGTGTGAGGGTGGTCACCATGAAGTCCCCCAAGGACTCCATTGTAGCCATTGCCTCGACCGGCGATGAGGGAGAAGAGGAGCTTGAAGAGGATGAGCTCCTTGAAGGTGATCTTCCAGTCCTGGACGAAGAAGCGGTATCTGCCGTTGATGAGGATGATTCCACTTTAGAGGATACTGAATAAAAACATCTGTATAGTATATTTTAGAAGGCCGCCCCTACAACAGGAGCGGTCTTTTTTT
>CAZTXW010000108.1:0-6464 GCA_964617345.1 uncultured Sphaerochaeta sp.
ATAGGAGCAATAATACATTTGCAGCAATGTTAGGTCAACGCCAAATGCTCACCATTCACAGGGTTGCGTCGTCAATGGCTGGTGAAAACTCCACTTCGGCGACCCTGTTACCCTGCATCTTCATGATCCTGAAGGTTCCTATTGGTGACTGCAGGACATCGCCGGATTCTGGGATGTCCCCTGTCAGGCTCATCAGGTAGGCTGCTACGGTACTGGTCCTGGAGCCTTCATGCTCATAGTGCAGGGACAGTTCATCGACTAGCTGCAGGAATGGTGTGTCAGCCATGACCAGATAGGTGCCTGGCCTCATTTCCTGTTCCACGATCCTGTCGGGATAACGGCGTTCGTGTTCGTCATACAGCTCTCCAAAGAGCTGTTCTGCCACATCCTCCATGGTTACCACCCCACTGAAGCCGCCATACTCGTCAAGGACTATGGCAAGCTGCAGTTTGTCCTTCTTGAAGAGGTAGAATACATCATCGAGATGCATCTGTTCTGGAACAAAGAGGGGTTTGCGCATGATGGACGTTATGTTCTTATCCTGCTTCTTGGCTAGCTGGGCACGCAGGATATCCCGAACCAGTACGACTCCAATGATATCTTCGCTGGTCTGGTGGTAGACAGGGACGCGTGAAAAGCCCGAGCGAACAATGGAGGGAAACGCCTCTCCAATGGAGAGCTCGTCACTGATGCAGAATACGCTGGTGCGGTGGCTCATGATGGTCTTTACCTGGGTATCGCTGAATTGGATCGCCCTGTGCATGAGGTCGGACTCATACTGGTCCACCAGGCCATAGTCCTCCGCCGCCCCAACCATATGCCTGACTCCCTCTGTGGTGATGGCAGGGTCGGTGTTCTTGGCAAAGATGCGGGTGATCAGGTGTGAGAGGCGTATCAGCAACCAGATGACGGGATACAGGATGATGGTAAGGGCCTTGATGGGGTATGCCATAAAGGAGGCGATCTTCATGTTGTGGCTCATCGCTATCTGCTTGGGGGTAATCTCACCGAAGATGAGGATGACAATGGTAAGGATTCCTGTTGCATACCCTACAGCGCTGCTGGAAAACAGGCGGATGGCATAGGTGGTCACCAAAGCGGAGACAGAGATGTTTACGACGTTGTTCCCTACCAGGACGGTGGTTATGAGTACGTCATGCTTTTGACTGAGTTCATAGGCCATGCGGGCGCTACGGCTTCGTTTATTTTGAAGGGTTCTGTGTTGGATGAGCGAGAGCGAGGTAAAGGCAGTTTCCGTTGCGGAAAACATGGCAGAGAGAAAAAGCAACACAAAAATGGCTATCAGTTGTGTGCTCATACGCACATCCGAAGCATGATGAAAAGAGGTGGGTGATCAAGAGAGCACCCCTGACTAGGTAGTGGGTCTTCCATAATGGGCCTAGTATACCAACAGCAACAGCACAACCGCAAGTGTAATTGCCAAGGAAAGGCCATATGTTTTTGCTCCCATGCGTTTTATCCTGCTGGCATTGAAACCGCAAAAGGGGTAGAAGAAGAATAAACCATCCAACAGAAGTAAGGCCAGTCCAAAGAGGCGTGGCATGCCCTTAGGTACAAACAATGCAAGAAGGGCAACAAAAGCCTGGGCAGCTAGAGCCATCCTTGCAAGCTTGTATTTCTCCCTCTCCAGATTCCAGTCGTGCCCCTTGATATAGAGATTTCCTGGAACAGGAAAGGGGAAGCCGATGGTTAGAGTGAGTATGACTGCGAGGATCCAGGCAGTGTCCCAACTGCGGTAGAGCATAGCTCTTTGCTGTATACCTTCTTTGTATTGTGCTTCTTTCTTTATTTTTGGATCCATGCTCTCCTGAACTGGGTTATCCCCTTTTTCATTGCTATTGTTTGTAGTATGTTGGTCTTTCCCATATTTCTTCTCTAATGTTGCAACAAGAGCCATTGCCCCTGTCCTGCCAAGCAGGAAGAGGGAAGGGATGAGGATTGGTATGATCTGTTGTATTGGGGTGAGGGAAGAGAATGTATTCTTGACCGGGTGCAAGCCTAGTAAGGAGAGCAGGTTCCATCCCTGCAGACAGAATAGGAACAGCAGCGTATTGCCAAATAGCGTTACTGTGAGTGCTTTTACTGCTGTGTCTGCCTCTTTGCTGTTCTGTCCTGTCAGACTCTTGTGCCAGAGAAAATACCCCATGTCGAAGAATCGTGAGGCATGATGGTAAACCTTTGCTGTCCCTAGTCTGAACAGCTTCAGCTGATCTTTGAGCCCTAGGATAGAGAAGTCTCTCCTAGCCAGCTGTTTGAAGGAAGCCGGGTTGTCCCCTTCCACACATGCACAGAGGGATGTGCACCCTTCTCCTTTCAGAAACCTGATAGCCTCATCAAGCAATTTCCCTGCCAGGTTGTTGCCCCTATGCTCGTCATCGGTGTAGAGCCACCCTATGTAACCCATCTTCACCTGCCTGTTCACCTGGTAGACATCCAGGTTTATTCCGGCGACAACCCTGCCTTGGTAGGTGGCTACCAACGTTGATTCCGGGTAGAGGTAGAAGATCGAGGAGAGCTTTGCTTCGAAGCATTGGCTCATCAAGGCCTGTGTTTCTGTTATCTGATCTTCTCGAATGAGGGCGATTGCATAGTCACTCATGCCTTCCCTCTGAGGGTGTTGGTCATCTCCAGCTGTGTAGCATAGCAGTGAAAGCCCATACTTAGGAGGAGCTTGTTCAAAGGTTGGTAGCGATCATCGATGTTTATGAAGTGAAGCTGTTCTTTCTGACACAGCTTTGCTGCCTCGATGATGGCCCCTGTGGCATACCCGTTTCGCCTTTGCTCCACGTGCATGAAAATCTGGGCAATCTTTCCTGATGCCGGGTCATAGCAAAGCATCCCCACTTTTCTCTTCGCTGCAATGATATCCCATGTGGGGATACCAACGGCTCTGATCGCTTGCTCATCATTCTGCCAGCTTGGCAGACACACTCCCTGGGGGATGCATAGGGTTTGCTGTGGTGTTAAGGTTAGCGCTGTATCCTTTGCCTTGATCGAACTGGCTTCAATCCTGAAGCAGTTGAACGTTCGCTGTTCGGTAAAGCCAATCCCCTTGTAGAGATTGATCGCCCTTGCATTGTCGGAGAGTACTTCCAGTACCCAGGTGTGGATAGCTTGGTCTCTGAGTACCAACAGGGTATTCTCCAAGAGTAGGTGGGCATAACCCTTGCCCCTATACTCGGGGATGATGGCAGTCCCTGAGTCATAGCAGTAGTTGCCACGAACACCATTGAGTACAAATCCCACCAGCTTTTTCTTGTCAAACAGGCCCACCGAGCTTTCGGCTCTGTATCCATTTCTTGTGAGGGTGTTCTTTAGCCTCTCCTCACTCACCTCTATTGGTATCTGGTAATCGCCAAAGCCCAGTTTGTAGGCTTTGGTGAGCTCTTCTATCCCTACGTTCTCTAACGTATGTGTCATCACCATTGGTATTTCTTACACCATCCTGCCCTTATGATACCGATAAGGATACAACAAAAGGCCATGGCAAAGAAACCCATAGGAGCGCACTTCCTTGGTGTTTATACTGCCGTCATCGGCTTCCTTGTTGTTCCCATTGGTACGCTCTTAGGGTAGGATGCTGCAGGGGATAGGTAATGGAAAAGGAAAAACAGATATATGTGAAAGGGTTGTCCTTTGCAATTCTTGGAACAATTGTGCTCAGCTTTGATGCGCTACTTATACGCCTATCAGGTGCAAAGGGCATTGATGTCGTATTTTATCGGGCTTTCTTTACCTGTATTTCCAGTTCAGCAATATTTTTTGTCACGAACAAAAGGAAATCCTGCTCAATCCTTACCTCTGGGGGGCTACCTTCCATCATCAGCGGCTTGATGTGGGGCTTGGGTGGAGTAGGCTTCACCTTGGGAGTGCAGAGTGCAGGGGCGGCAAACACCTTGGTGCTCATCGCTTTGTCCCCTCTGTTTGCTGCTGCTTTCAGTGGTATCTTTTTCAGAATTATTCCTTCACCCAGTACCATTGTGGCTACTTGTGTCTCCATCTTCGGTATCTGGTTCATGTATAGGGAAGGGTTTGGTGATTTGGATTTGAGGGGTATGGCATTTGCCCTGTCCGCACCCTTGTTTCTTGGGTCGAACCTCTCTTTCATGAGAAACCACAAGGATATGGCACGCCTCCCTCTTGTAATGATCGGGGGTTTGACCGGTAGCCTTATTGCACTCATTGTCTCACAAGGGGATGTGAGGATACGTATGGCTTCAATCCTTCCCCTTATGCTCTTGGGCTTGGTGGTAATTCCCTTTGCCCAGACCATGATCTCCACAGGGACACGCTTTATCAACGCACCGGAAGCTGCGCTGGTCAATTCAAGCGAGACGGTGATAGGGATTTTCTACGTTTGGCTGTTTCTTGGGGAGACACCGAATCAGGACTTCATGATAGGCGCCTCAATTGTGCTGCTTGCGATAACTGCAAACAGTCTCCATCAGGCTAATAAGAAAAAAACAGAAGGGTTGCCTCAGCAATAGGGCCGCTTATCCTTCTCGGAGATAAGGCTAAACGATTGGATGATGACTGGCATAAGGGTGTCTGTCACCACCATTGCTTTTTCTTGAACCATCCTGCCATGATGATGACTATCAGTATACAGCAGATGAGCATCGCATAAAAACCCCAGATCTGGGAGGAAAAGGGCATGTGCAGGAAATTCATCCCATACAGGCCGGTCAGGAAGGTAAGGGGTATGAAGATGGTGCTGATGATGGTTAGCACCTTCATGATCTTATTCATCTTCACATCGAGACTGGAGAGATAGACCTCCATCAGGCCGCTTACCGTCTCACGCAGCATCTCACACTCCTCGTTGAGCCACAGGGCATGGTCTGAGGTGTCCCGGAACAGGTGTATGGTGGTCTTTCCCAAATCGACATGTTCGCTGCGTATAAGGTTAGCCAGGAGGTCCTTCAGGGGCAGGGTGATCCTCCTCAGGTGGAGGATCTTCCTCTTATGCTTGTGGATATCTGATGCAGTGGCCTTCTCGGGGGTGTTGATGACCAGTTCCTCCATTTCCTCGGTCAGCTGGTCAAGTTCATCAGCACGTACAAGGTACTGGTCGACCACCCTATCCACCAGGGCATGGAAGAGCAGGTGGGCATTAACCTTCCTCTTCTTTGTCTGGGTATCCTTGAGGTAGGCCACTACCGGAATAAAGACGTCGCTTGCATGTTCTACAATGCTGATAACCCACCCCTCTCCGACAAACAGGCTCAGCTGTTCCTCCTCCTTGATAGGGGTATCCAGTATCCTGAGGGTGAGGGAGAAATAGTTTTCATAGTAGTCGAGCTTCATCCTCTGGTCAGTGGAGAATACGTCCTCAAGGCTGAGGTTGGAAAGGCCGAACTCTTTTGCTACAGAGACAATGCCCTTGATGTCCGACAGGCCAGAGATTTCAATCCACCGTTGCTTCTCCGGCTCTTCCATAGAGAAGCCCTCAATGGTAACTGACCCTTCAGTATCATAGATATGGGTTCGGATCCTCGTCTCCTCACATTCGGAATCGCCAACATATATCAGTGATCCGGGTCTCATCCCTTCCTTTTTCTTGTGCAAGAGAGTCATGGTTTTCTTGTTTGGCATCTAGTAGGCCCCCTGTTGGGTTAAGATTCCCACGATTAGCAACAGCTGTGCAAGGGTGTAGGTTCCCATGATGGCAGTTTCACTGTAGATACGCTTTCCAACGATATCCATTGCGATGAGGTAGTCTGAGATAGCGAAGAAGATGGCTCCCACCATTGCAATGAAGGAGAGGGCGGATGTACAGAAAGCGGTCAGGACTATAAGGACGGTGGCGTAAATGCCCAAAAGGGGTGCATCCCTTGAGGGGAAGAAGGAGAGGATTATCTTGTAGAGGGGAAAGGCAAGGATCACGATGGCAACCAGAAAATAGAGCCAGCTTTGCAGATGGAGGACGAAATAGGTAATGTACACAAGATGCCCTAGAAAGAAGCAGAGCATCCCGCTATAGAAGAGTTTCCCCGTATGTCCTGCAAGCAGGAAGGCATCTCCTGCAGTTCCCATCAGCAGGGCAAGGGGTATGAGCAGGCTCAGAAGGCCTGTATCCGTATGCATGGAGAGATAATATATAAGCAGGGATGGCATAAGTAGGACTTTGCTTATGCCCGAGGGCCACTTCATATTTTCTGATCGAAAGCTCATATGTACTATGCAGAGTATGAGATAGACCAGGAGGAATATGTTCATAATTATAGCTTAACGCACGTGTAGGTCGATGACAACACGTTTTTCTTTCGTTTTGCCATAGAAGGTGAAATCTGCTATACTTTTATCCATGGCAAAATCAACATATGATGAATCAAAAATCCAGACGCTCAGTGCGTTGGAACATATACGCAAGCGTCCGGGCATGTACATCGGGCGTTTGGGAAATGGTACCCATCTCGATGATGGTATCTATATCCTTATCA
>CAZTXW010000109.1:0-6411 GCA_964617345.1 uncultured Sphaerochaeta sp.
CAGCAAGGGCCTGCCCTTTTTGGCAGACCCTTCCATAGGATATGGGCTATGCCCTGTTTCCGACGAATAGTGTTTCTCTTTGCTTTTCCCCTTCTTCTTGTCTCGTTACCGTCCCAGAATCTCTTGCAGCCTCTCCGCCGTCATATAGCGTGCCTCATAGACAATTCCATACCGACTGAGCTGCCTGGTGAATGAACGCATATGGTTCTCCGATCCTTTCAGCAGGTTCGCATAGACGATTCTCGCATAGGGATCCTCAGTTCGTATGAGATAGGCATCAAGGTCAGAGATGTCGAGGTCCTCTATGATTGCCCCGACGGTCAGGGCATCTTGGGGTGACTTGGAACCCAATTGTACCAATGAGGCATAGAGGGAGGCCAGGTCAGGATTCTTGAATTCACCCTGCTTTGTCTCTGCTGCCGGATCCTCAAGCCCTTGGGCTTCTAGCAGGAGGCCAACAGCATCCATGTGCTTTTGTTCGGCCCTTGCGATATTGGCGAACGTGCGTATCCCCCACTTTTCATAGAGCGCCAGATAGACATCACGGGCAAGCTTCTCCTCTTCCCTCATGTAGAGAATCCCTTCCGCTTCCGAAGGGATCTGCTCCCCTATTGCTCCACTCATCGGAATGTTCTGCTCTTCACCGATGGGTTGGGCACTCAGAGATCCTAGGGCAACAATACCCATCACTGCCACTATAGCCACTGCCTTGTACACATGCATGTTCCTGAAGTTCATATGGTCCACCTTTGAGCCAATTGGCTCCTATTGCTTTCTTCTGAGCAAACAATAGTGCAATGAGGTGGGTTCTGGCCGGATATCCGATAAAGATTGGGTGAAGCCGATAGGTATGTACCATTTCCCTTTGATCCCCCTACAATGAATAGCACTCCACCATGACCGGAACAGCAATGGGGTGATCCATGCAGAGGCCATCTGATCAGAGGAGAGCTTATCAATCCAACCTGATCTGATTCCTACGGATACTCCTGTTGCAGAGCACAAACCAAGAAGGCACACCCCCGTGTGGAGGTGTGCCGATCTATTCGTGTGGTTGTCTCTGATGCTATTCCTTCACATCACTCTTCTTTTGCTTCTTGGGTTTCTTCACGCTCAAGGAGTGAGTGAGGCGGTCAATGATGACGGCTAGGAATACAATGGAGATTCCGGCTTCAAAGCCTCGTCCCACTTCGATCCTTCCAATTGCGAGGAGGACTTCCATCCCCAGGCCCTTGGCTCCGATCATCGAACCGATGACTACCATTGCAAGAGCCATCATTGTGGTCTGGTTAATACCAACCATAATGGAGGGTTTTGCAAGAGGGAGCTGCACATCAAACAGTATCTGTTTCTTTGTTGCACCAAATGCCTTGGCAGCTTCCACCGCCTCTACATCAACGGTCCTGATCCCCACATTGGTCAGTCGGATAACCGGAGGAACAGCATAGATGATGGTTGCAAACATTGAGGGCACTTTTCCCATGCCAAAGAACATCAGGGCAGGGATCAGATAGACAAACGAAGGCATCGTCTGCATCGCATCCAACACTGGCTTGAAGATACTCTCAGCCCTGTCACTTCTCGCCATGACGATCCCCAGGGGGAGCCCCACAAGAAGAGCGAGCAGTACTGAGGAAATTACCAGTGCAAGGGTTTGCATTGCCAGGTCCCAGTATCCAAACAATCCGATTATCATCAGGAAAACCATAAAGAGTATTCCAGTTCGCAGGCGTCCAACCAGCTTCCATCCGGCAAAACCTACAAGAAGGATAATGACGAACCAGGGAACAAAGAGGAACAGGTCCTCAAATGCCAGCACAACCTTCAGGATGATAAAACCGATGAAGTCAAAAAACCCTGCCCAATTCAGCAACAGCCAGTCCATCGCATTGTCGACACCTTGTGCCAACGGTATGGTAAATAGTTCTGGAAATTTATTCATCGGTACCTCCATTCGAGGATATTGAATCAAAGATCGTATCACTCGATATTCTTCCCAGGAGCCTGTTGCTTGCATCCACTACAGGAATCGGGTAAGGATTGAGTGGAGCTACATTGAAGAGGTCTTCAATGAGTACATCGGGAAGGACTGAGGCAACTTTTTCTATGGAAGAGGAGGGAATTGTCTTATACTTCTCTCCACTGGCCAAAAGCCTCTTCAGTTCCTTTGCAGTGATGACTCCAAGGAATTTCCGGTTCTTGTCTACGACATATCCCATGCGTTTCTTCTGCCCCTGCATGAGGGTCAAGGCCGTCTTGGGCCCCTCCCATGCATAGGTAATGACAGGGATGTCACTCATGATGCTGCTCGCTGTCAGCACCTTTGCAGGCGACGCGTCTTGTACAAAATCCTGTACATAGTCATCTGCGGGGTGCGTGATGATATCCTCTGGGGTCCCTACCTGCACAACCTCACCATTGCGTAGGATAGCAATTCGGTCGCCAAGCTTGAGAGCCTCATGCAAATCATGGGTAACAAAAATAATCGTCTTTTGCAACTTCGACTGCAGTTCGACCAGCTCATCCTGCATCTGACGCCTGATGAGAGGGTCTAGGCCACTAAAGGGTTCATCCATGAGCAGTATCTCAGGATCGTTAGCCAAAGCCCGGGCAAGCCCTACACGCTGTTGCATACCTCCTGACAAGCTGGTCGGGAAGTAGTCTTCCCACCCCTTGAGCCCTACGGTTTCAAGTATTTGCAATGCTTTCTCATAGCGCTCCTCTTTGCCCACTCCGCGAATCTTGAGCCCATAGGCGGCATTATCCAGTACGGTCATGTGGGGAAGAAGCCCATAGCTCTGAAATACCATCCCAAAGGTTTTCCTCCTGAACTGTATCATTTCATCAGAGCTCATTTTGGTAATATCTTCACCGTTGATCTCAATTGATCCTTTTGTTGACTTTACGAGTCTGATCAGAGCCCGGATAAGAGTGGATTTTCCACTCCCGGAGAGTCCCATCAGAATATAGAACTCCCCTTTGTTGATCTCCAGGTTGATATCTCGCATGCCAACAATACAACCAGTCTCATTTTGAATCTCTTCTTTACTCTTGTCGCGAAGGTTCTTTTGAAAGATTCGTTTCGTATCCTTGCCGTACACCTTCCACAAGTCTTTAATGACTATCTGCACATTATTATCATCTAACATATATTTTCTCTTATAGTGCCTTCAGCGCACTTTTTACCTTAGTTGCTACATCAGAGGAAACCCATTTGGTCCACGTGGCTTCCTTGTTCTTCAGGAACCAGATGGCGGTTTCCTGTGTTGACCAACCTTCGTTGTCCATTTTTGCCAGGAACTCGTTGTTCTCTGCAACAGTTGTCGAATAGGCCTTGAGGATCTCTACGACATCAGGGGCTTTTTCGAGCATGGACTTATGCACAAGTACATTGACAAGAGCAGGGTCATATTCACTTCCCTTGAGACGTACCATATCAAGTCGTCCAAGGACTGCAGTAGGTGCCCAGTAGTATCCTACCCAAGGCTTCCTCTGCTTGAAGGCGCTTACCATAGTGGCAGCAATAGCTGTACCGCTTCCAGCGATGTTCAGGTTGTAGGTATCACCAAGATTGTTGTCATTGAAGATCTTCTCGGAGATTTTCATCTGTGACCATCCGGCCACTCCACCAAGAATCTGTCCTTTTGAGGAATCTTCCGGATCGGGGAACAGGTGAGCATACTTAGGTAGGTCAGCTACACTCTTCAGATCCGGTGCCTGGGCATCAGGACCCTCTACAAGGTAGCGTGGAACCCACCAGCCCTGTGGTGCATCAGGCATGTTCTGTCCAAGGTCTACAATATCCCCTGAATCGATACCCTTACGATACACTTCTGGGAAGTTGGAGTGCCATGACTCCATATCCACATGGACATCACCCTGCTTGAGCCCATTGAGAATGGGAAGGGTGTCTCCTGGAATAAAATCCGCTTTGTATCCCGTTAAACCGTTTTCTATGATGAAGGCCATGATCCTGTTATGCACTTGGACTGAGTCCCACGAAACATCACCGAACACAATTGTCTCAACTTGTGCCTCGGTTTCTCCGCCAGCAAAGAGGCCTCCAGTTACAAGTAGCAATAAGGCTAAGATTAGTATACTTAGTTTTTTCATACGTAAATTCTCCTCTTTTGTATGGTTTGTGTACTTAAAATACGAATTTTTTAACAAACATGTCAAGCAAAATTACGGCTATTATAAGAAGATTATTCTAATAATATCATATAAGTGCATACAGTATATGTTTTTGACACTCATTAAAAACATTTTACTGACACTATAGTTTTCTTATGAATGTATAAAAGTTTCAAACTTTTTTGTATTTTTACATAAAATATGATACAAAACTCAACAAAAAAATATTGGACTAAAGGTTACATCATGGATAAAACAACTATATATACTAATAACAAACAAATTATTTTATTATAAATAAAGCTTTTATATAATTATTATGAAATATTGCATCCGTCTTCAGAGAACTATACAAGCTTTTTCTGTCATCATACAAAACAAGATAATTATACCTAGGATTACTCCTATGTACCCCAAGTTTCGCCCATTTTTCGCACAAATACCTTGTCATTATAAGAAAACCAAGGTATAAGTATACCAATGAGGAGTAATGACTGTGTCGATCGTATATGTAAAGAATAAGAAGAATCAGACCACCTATGTGTATGAGTCTACAGCCTACTGGGACAAGGAGAAACAACAGTCCCGCAATACTCGCGTGTGCATTGGAAAACTCGTTGACAACGTATTTGTCCCCAACAAGCAGTACAGGATGCAGCAGGAGCTGGAGCAGCTCAGACAGGAAAGACCTGAGCTGCAGGATGCCATCGAATTCACCAGACTATTCTATGGTGCGACCTACCTGCTGCAACAGATAGGCAATCGCTACGGTATAACCGAAGACCTGCAAAGATGCTTTCCCGATTCATACAGGCAGATGCTCTCACTGGCCTACTTCCTTATCCTTGAAGAGAACAATACCATAAGCCGTTTTCCCAAATGGGCTTCCACCCATGCCCTCCCCGCTATGGAGGCAATCCCCCCACAGCGTTGCAGTGAGTTGTTCCAATCGGTCACAGCAGACCTGAAGGAGCAGTTCTTTCGCTTGCAGGTGGCAAGAAGAAAAGAGCAGGAATACCTCTCCTTTGACATTTCATCTGTCGCTTCCTTTGTGGAGACCTTTATTCAGATCAAGTATAGGGAGAGCAGTGGAAACGATTCGCTGTCCAAGATCAACCTCACGTTGCTGTATGGTGAAGAGTCCAAGATGCCTGTAAGCTACAGGAAGCTACCAAGCTATGTGGCCGAAGTCTCCACGCTGAAGAGGATACTCAAGGACCTCTCTCCCCTGATAGAGGGAAAAATTAAATTCATACTCGACCGAGATTTTTACAGCGAACATACGGTGAACGAACTATATACGAACCATTACAAGTTCCTCATGGGAACAAGAGTCTCCCTCCCTTTCATACAGAGCCACCTCGATCCGGTCAGGGAGACGATCAAGAAACGCTCCCACTACCACTCAGGCTATAAGTTGGGTTGTTACTCCCTGATGAGCGTATGGCCGCATGAAAGGGTCAAGAAACGCAATGGCGATGTCATCAGGACAGAGAAGCGGATTTATGTGCATCTCTACTACAGCGAACAGCTGGACATGGATGACAGGATTGCCTTCAACAAACGCCTGGAGCTGCTGGAGGACGAACTTTACGCAAACAAGCGGGTACGCTCCCATGAAGAGCAGTATGAAACGTACTTCGACCTGCGCCAGAGCTCGGGGAGAAAGCTCTCCATCACGCTCAAGCAGGAGGCCATTGATGCTGAGCAAAAGAATTTCGGATACTTCTCCCTCATCTCAAACGATTTCAAGGATCCCATTGAAGCCTTGGAAGTCTATCGGTCAAGGGCGCTCATAGAAGATGCATTCGGCAATCTCAAGGAACGGCTGAACATGAAAGGCACGCTTGCCTCGTATGAACAGAATCTGGAGGGCAAGCTGTTCGTGCAGTTCATTGCCCATATGTTTGTAGCCGCCATCGACAAGACAATGAAGGAGAAAGACCTCTACAGGTCATATTCCATGACCGACCTGTTGGATACGCTGGATGTATTGGTACAGAGCCAGGTACCGGGAAAACAACCCTATGTGGAGGAGATCACTGAAGAGCAGAGAGCTCTGTATGCCCACTTTGGGATTGAAGTGCCAGAGTAGACAAAGCCAGAACCACGATCGCTGGTCTCAGAGGCTTATACAGAGAGACATCCCTGCGAAAACCTATTGCCTCTAGCAAAACACCATGCTAAAGTCATGCTGTTACTGCCATGCAGTAAAGATTACGGGCTCATCCGCATTTCTGGTGGTCAACAGGCGGTAAGAGATTTTCTGAACAGTTC
>CAZTXW010000110.1:0-6406 GCA_964617345.1 uncultured Sphaerochaeta sp.
CAAGATAGCAGAGGCCGATGTATCCTGGGTGCGGCAGACCTATAGCGGTGATGACCTAACCGTGTTGACGGGAAGTGAAGATGAGAAAGTATTGTTTGGTGATGAGGGACTGCTCTATCACATGATTGTGAGAAACGAGAAGGATGGGGGCAAGACGACTGTGTGGGAGGGGACAACCAGGTGGGAAAAGCGCGAAAATCTCAGAGGAACACCTTCCTGAGGTTTGGGTCCTTGCCCAGAAGAAGGCCGATGGACTCACGGACAAACAGCGATCCCGAATGGGTATTTGCCGAATAGTAGCAGTACCAGCACCCTTCCTCACTCTTGTAGTGCAGGTCACAACTGACAAGGTATCGGTTTGCCCATCCCCGCTGTGGTGTCGGCAACACCACAGAGCGGAAGGAGGGCTTCCACTGAAGACCATCAGGACTCTCTATCTGCAATAGGGAGCTGGTGGTCTTGGCCTGCTTCTTGTCCCAATGCATCGCACATTCAAAACCCACATATCCGTCGGATGCCTGCACCACCTTGATGCTCCCGGTTGCCATATTGCGGTAGGGATCATCAGAATCTGGGGACAGGAGGGGTTCGCCTTCGTTGGCAAGGGCATACGGGCCTTCAAGGCGGGAGCTCATTGCCAGGGCGAAATGCCTGGTGGCCTTCTGCTTGGTGTCTTCGAGCACCACATGAGAAGCACCGAAGTAGAGGCGGTAGCCTTCCCTATCCTTGAACAGCTGGGGTCGGGAAATTCTGGGCTTTTTGAGCCCGTCCCCTGCAAAGGGAACATCCTTGCTGTCAAGGATGACCTTAGGTTCGCTGAACAGGATGAGGTCGCTCGACGATCGCATCTCAAAACGGCTGGACTTGTTCTTATCGCCTCTCTTTCCCCTCAGTCTCTTTTTCAAGGGGACAAGGGTTGCATCGTGCTTCTCATAGAGCAGATACCACATTCCATCCTGTTGGAAGATGGAGGGGGAATGACCTCGTAGCTCGATCATCTTCCTTGGTTCCCAGGAGATGCCATTCTCACTGATGAAGTGCTCAATGCCCACCCAGGTATGACCGAACAGGTGCCATTTGCCGTCAGGACTCTCTTCAGGAAATAGAAAAAAGGGATCGCAGAGCCTCGGCATATACCACTGGCTGCGGATCACCGGTTTGTCACTGAAGGGAAACCAGGAGATTCTGGTGAAGGCGGCAATTGATGGAGGCATCTCTGCTACTCCTCACGACGAGGCTTTTTTCTCTTTCTGGAGAAAAGAGGTGCCAATTTTTCCTCAAGTTCAAAACGCTTGGTCATCCATTTGATGGCAACAGAGTAGAGCCAGAAGCTCCCGCCGATGCTCACCAGGAAGGAGAGACCCAGCCACAGGGGTACCAGGGAGCTTGTAGGCTCCACAAACCGTGTGATGAGGACAAAACAGACCAGAAACAAGACGAGCATCAGTACGATATTGAGCACTGTTGCCACCAGCATGAACCAGATGGTATTTGATTTCTTAGACATCGTTCAATTCCTTATTCTTTGTAGGCGTGAAAAGAATCGTAAGGGCGATCAGGATTCCACTGACCACCAGTGAAGCATCGGCGATATTCCAGGTGGGCCATCGCTCAAAGCCCAAAAATCCATAGACCTTCACACTGATGAAATCGACCACCCTGAAGGAGCGGAAGATCCTGTCCAGCAAGTTTCCTATCCCACCGCCCAAAAAGAGCGCCAGGGTCCACCTTTGCAGGCGGGTAAACTCAACCTTCCTGGAGAAGTATAGCACGCTTACCCCAATGAGGAGGACAATTGGGAGGAAAATGAATCCCACAAGCTTTACCACGGTAGGAAAGCCCACTCCCATGCTGAAGGCAATGGCAGTGTTGCGCACATGCACGATGGCAAGGAAGTCTCCAAAGAATTGGAAGCCCACGGTGTTCTCGGGTATGTTGGCAACTATCCAGGCCTTGGAAAGTTGGTCGGCAAGTATCACTGCCAGGGTAAGCAGCAGAGGTATTGCCTTGCTTGGTTGTCTTGTTTCCATAGCGCCCACTATACTACACTCTTTTCCCTCTGCCTACAGGCCGGTGGGATGATCGAGGAAGAGTATCTGCAGGCCGAACAAGGTAAAGAGATGGTCGGCAAGTGCCTGGACCCCAAAGACCTCACTTTCGTAGTGTCCGCCCCCGATCATGGTGATGCCCTGCTCAAGGCAGTCATTGTACACCTGGTGCTCACACTCGCCGGTGATGAAGCAGTCGAGCCCTTCGGAGAGGGCGGTGTGGACATCGTCACTGGCTCCACCACTGACAATTCCTACGCTTGTTATCCTCTCAGGACCGAAGGGAAGGATGATGGGCCTCGTAAAACCGAGGAGAGTAGATATCTCTTGGGCAGTAAGGGGTTTGGGTAGGTTTCCCTTGAACCCGATCTCCAAGCTCTTGAACAGGGCAAAGCCCTCTATGTCCAGGAGACCAAGCTTCTTGGCCATGACAGCATTGTTTCCGACAGAGGGATGGGCATCGAGGGGAAGATGCGCAGCATAGAGGTCAAGGTTACCATCCAGCAAGGTCTTGATGCGGCTGTAGTGGGAGCCTGTAATGGCCATCGGCCTTCCCCAATAGAGGCCATGGTGGACAATGAGCATATCTGCTCCCCACTCCACAGCCAGATCGAAGGTCCTCTGGCATGCATCGACAGCAAAGGCAATCTTGGAAACCTCCTTGTCAGGACCACCGACAACCAAGGAGTTGAGCGATGGGTCAAAGGAAGAAAAAGTCCCGATAGAAAGGTACTCGTCAAGGTATCTAACCAGTTCGTTGCGTTTCATAGCTATAGTATAAAGAGTTGACTTGATTTGTTCCACCTCCTATAGTTCGGACATGGTTGAAAAAGTAACGAAGATCCGGAGGCTTCCCTATGAGGAAGCTGCTTTTGACTTTACAGATGCACGTATCCAGGAGTGCAAGAATCTTGCTCTTGAACCCTCAATTGTGGGCCAGCCAAGGGCTTTGCGCTCGTTGGAGATGGGACTTGCCATACAGAAGGGAGGGTACAACCTCTTTGTCAGCGGCAACTCGGGAAGTGGTAGGCTCGAGGCCATCAAGGCGAGTGTGGAGAGATTCAGAGCCGATGTCTCTCACCTGCAGGACATCGTCTATGCATATAACTACCTCCAGCCGGACTCACCTGTCGCCCTCACCTTCCCTCCTAGGGAGGGACAAAGGTTTTCTGATGCCATGGAGCTGTTCAGCCAGAAAGTTGCCATCCTTGCCCAAGACCGCTCCACCTTCCTGGAAAAAGCGACTGCCTTGGTACGAACCCTGGAACAGGAGTTCAGCTCCCCAACCCTATCGGTTCAGTTCAGCCACATCCATTCCGACCTGAAGCGGCAGGCTTCCCATATCCAGAACCTCAGTGACGAACAGCTCAAGAAGGACCCCTTTGCCCGCAAGTATCGGGTAAACCTCCTGGTTAACCATAGCAAGACGACCAAGAGACCGCTGGTCATAGAGAACTACCCCACCTTCTCCAACCTCTTCGGGACCCTCGACGAAAAACATGACTTTGCCCATCTGGGCCTGCATGCAGGTTCCCTTCTGGAGGCAGAAGGCGGTTTCATTGTCATCAACGCAGAGGAGCTCCTCTCCGAGGATGGCCTCTGGGACTCCCTGAAGCGGTATCTCGACGCATCGGCTCTTGCCCTGCAGGCAGACCTCCTGGTCAAGGGGGAGCTACGAAAGGGCCAGATCAGGCCCCAGATGACCAAGCTGCCGGTAAAGGTCATCCTGATGGGCAGTGAGGACACCTTCGATGTCCTTACCGAGCATGACGAGAGGTTCTTGAACCTGTTCAAGGTCTCGTCCCAGTTCGATTTCTCCATGCCCGCCACAGATGAGAATATCGCCAAGGTACTGGCAAACCTGGAGCAGTATGCAAAGAAGAACAACTGCCGTACGCTCGACAACTCGGCCTTGGGCCAGCTGTTGCGCTACAGCGCCTGGTATGCCGAGTCCCGTACAGAACTCACAACCCAGTTCTCCCAGCTCTATGACATCATCATCGAGGCGAACTACTGGGCTGAATCTGAGAACAAGCAGAGTATCGACAAGGCTCTCATCCTCAAGGCAAACGAGGAACGTGACTACTTCAGCAGTATCACTGAAACACGCATCATTGAGGAGATCCTCAACGGGGAGATGCTCATCAGCCTGACCGGCTCGAAGGTCGGGGTGGTAAACGGCCTGGCGGTGATGGACAGGGGAGCCTCATCCTTTGGCACACCGACGGTCATCACCGCCAGTGTCGCACCAGGAAGCGAAGGTATTGTCAACATCGAGCATGAGGCTGGTCTCAGTGGTGAGATACATGACAAGGGCCTTCTTATCCTGGAGGGGTATCTGCGCAAGCACTATGCAAGGACCTTCCCCCTTTCGATCTATGCAGGCATTGCCTTTGAGCAGTCCTATGCTGAGATCGACGGGGACAGTGCCTCTTCTTCGGAGCTGTATGCCCTGCTTTCAGCCATAGGGGAGCTTCCTGTACGCCAGGATATTGCCGTTACTGGGTCTGTGAACCAGATGGGTATGATCCAGCCGGTTGGAGGCATCAACGAGAAGATCGAGGGATTCTATCGCACCTGCCTCACTACCGGCCTCAGCGGCAAGCAGGGGGTCATCATCCCGGCCCAGAATGTGCGCAATCTGATACTCTCCTATGAGGTGCTCGAGGCCATCAAGGAGAAGAAGTTCCATATCTATCCCATCACAACCATCGATGAGGGGATGCGTATCCTTACAAGCAGACCCATCGGCATACGCAATGCCAAGGGTAACTACAGTGCAGGGAACTTCAACTTTGAGATCGAGGACAGGCTCCGCAAGATGTACCAGGCGGTAATTTCCAGCAGGTCGTAGCATACCACTTCTGCAGCATGATGCCGGTGGCCACCGATACGTTCAGGGACCCTTTGGTCCCTCCCAGGGCGATGGAGACCCGCCCCAGGCTCTTATCACAGAGCTGTAACAAGGCGGGACTGACCCCCATCTCCTCACTGCCTATGACGGCAGCTCCAGAAAGGGGAAAGGAAAAGCTTTCCAAGCTCTCCCCTCCCAGTTCCAAAGCGAACAGGGAGAGAGAAGAATCGTCAATCTCTTCAATAAGGGCCGACTCTGAAAACCAACGATACGGGACTGTATCGATACACCCCCGTGCGCTCTTGACCGCACGGGGGTGTGTTACTGAAGCTGTGCCCTCAACCAGCCATATCTCCCTGATACCAAACGAGTCGGCGCTACGGAAGATCGAACCCACATTGAAGGGGGAGCGCAAGCGGTCGAGTATGAGGATGTGGGGTAAAACCACGCGCATGGAAAGATCCAAAGACCCCTCTTCATCAACAAAGTCCCAGTCAGAGGGTTCGCTTCCCAAGGCAGACAGGAGGGCGTAGTGCAGGTCTTCCAGGATAAAGGGAATACCTGCTCGTGATGCAGAGAGTAGTGAACTGGAGAGGGAGTGCAGGGCAAGTCGTTGTTCATCATCCAATACTGCAAGGAATTGGGGAGAACCAAAGAGAGAACAAAGATCTGATATATAGGCATAGTCAGGCTCATTGCCTTGCAGGATAAGCTGTGCCTGCTCATGAAAAAGGAGGGCGCATTTGCGCACGCAGGTGCGGTCCTTGAGTGTCTTAAGCTTCGCTATCGTTATCATCGCTGTCTGATGCCTCGCTAGGGGCTATGCAGAGGGCAAACTCCCCCTTTATCGCTTGCCTGCTTGCAAGGGTTGCTGAAACCTCACTTGCTGTCCCCACCAGGAACTCTTCAAACTTCTTGGTCATCTCCCGCCCAACCACTACCTGGCGCAAGGGGTCGAGAACTGACAGTTCATCGAGTGTCTTGACGATCCTAAAGGGGGATTCATAGATGACAAAGGCTTCGTTACGCCCAAGCAGCTCGGCAAGTCGCTTGGTCCTTCTTCCCTTGCGGGGAGAGAGAAATCCCTCAAAGGTGAAGCTCTTTCCCACATACCCTGCAACACTGATCAGCGTTGCCACAGCAGAAGGCCCTGGGATGGGAACTACGGTAAAGCCAGCATCACGTACGGCTTTTACCACCCGAAGGCCTGGGTCGCTGATGCCGGGTGTTCCGGCATCGCTGACAAAGGCTATGTCATTCCCAGCTTCCATCAGGGCGACTATCCCTTGGGCAGAGTTGCTCTCATTGTGTGCATGGCAGGCAATGAGGCGTTTCTGAATCTCATATTTCTGTAACAGGGTCTGTGTATGCCGGGTATCCTCACAGGCGATGACATCAACAGTCCGCAGCGTCTCCACTGCACGGTAGGTGATGTCGTCAAGGTTTCCTATGGGGGTGGCTACCATATATAAGGTACTCATGAAAGAGAGTTTACACGCTTAGG
>CAZTXW010000111.1:0-6385 GCA_964617345.1 uncultured Sphaerochaeta sp.
AGTTACTTATGTTACACTTTGGAGTATGTATGCAGGCTAATCAATACCGGCTCCTAACAGAACTTCCCCTTTTCTCCTCTTTTTCTCCAACAAGGCTGGAATATTTGTTTGGGAAGCAACCCTATAACATCAAAAGCTATACGCGTCATCAGATGATCTATCTATCTGGGGAGAGTTGTACCAGCTTGGATATTCTTCTAAAAGGCAGTGTATCGCTGCAGAGCCTTGATGAGCAGGGCAGCCTCTTCAAGGCTCAGGTCCTGGAAGAGGGGGATATCTATGGTGCGACCTTGCTGTTTGGTTCGAGCAACCAATTTCCCATGACAGTGGTCTCTGAAGGAGCTTCAGAGGTCCTGCACCTGAGCAAGGCTTTGGTATTGGACCTCTGCAAGGAGAATACCCTCTTTACGGAAAGCCTCCTGCAGTTAGTCTCGGACAAGGCCCATGCCCTATCAACCGCCCTTACCAATCTGAGTTCAAAGACACTGAGGGAGAACCTCCTTGCATATCTCAAGGATGAGGTGATACGGCAAAAGAGCCAGACAATACGATTGCCGATTACCAAGAAGGAGTTGGCTCATCGCCTTGGTGTGGAGCGAACATCCCTCAGCAGGACATTGGCCCTCTTGCGTGATGAGAATATCCTTGTGTTCACCCGGAACATGATAACGGTTTTTGCTGATGAACAACGGCAGTAGGAACTTGCCGTTTTCAAGTTTTTTGAGTATATGAATTGATATACAAAGATAAGGAGAAATGCGATGAATAAATGCAAGAAAGTATTCACCATGTGCTCTTTGCTTTGTGTGAGTGTTGCCTTGTTGGTAGCAGCCCCCAATGCAGAGAGACTATTTAGGGACGTAGAGGCCCTGGACTACCAGAGCCAAAGTTTGGAAAGCATCAAGGATGCTTACGATAAGCTTGATGATGGTATCGCCCGTGATGCCCAGCAAGCCCAGAAGGATATGCTTGAGGCTAGGGAAAAAGGTGATCTGGCTTCCTACCGCGAGGCATATGCAAGATATCAAAAGCTCAAGACCTTCAGGATGAAGGGAGAGGAGAGCAACCTCCTCCTTGGTCGCATCATGGCTGAGGCAGAACCCAAGAAAAGCGAGTATGCCACCTGGTTGTATCAGAGAAGTGATTCCTACAACCCCATGCTTACCCTTGACTTCTCGGCCCAGGGAGAAAACTTCCGCTATAGCTATCGCCAGCAGATACAGAAGGCGCCCCTTTCAGAGGTAACCCTGCCTGACCATACCCAACTGCGTACAAACAGCAGTCAGGTAGGAATTCTCAAAGGCTGGGGCCTTACCCCTGAGGAGTTGACCTACAAGGCAGGTGAGACCATACCTATGCCCTATACCAGCCAGACCCTCTATGCCATCTGGGGGACAGGGGTGAGGTTTGTAGGTGAAGATCGTGACACCCTCTATGAGGATGTAAAGGCTGGCAGTGAGGTAGTGGTTCCCACCCCCTCGACAGATGATGCTTCTGCAATCTTTGTCGGGTGGTATGACAGGGGCACCGATACCCTGCTGACCAATAGGGAGACCTATACCGTTGAAGGTAAGGGAGCCCTGTTCGAGCCTTTGTGGAAGAGCCTGCACATTCCTGCGGTAGAGCCCCTGTATTATCCCAGTGAGGCCCTTCCCAAGAGGACCCAGCTGGGTGTTGGCTTCCTATTGCAGAACAAGGGCAATCTCGATCTCAAGGGTTTGGTGGCGACCTTAGAAACTGAGGATCCGAATGTCTCCATGCTTGTGGACAAGCTGGCTCTGGGTTCCCTCTCTTCCGGCAGATACGCAACCAACAACAGCAGGTTTGCGACAACAGGTCCCTTGGCAATACGGGGTGGCTACAATACCTTCAGGTTTGTCATTGCTGATAGTGCTCCTTCGGGTAGTGTCATTCAGTTTGTGCTGACGGTCACCGATAGCAAGGGGGACTCCTGGTCACTACCGGTGGAATTCAAGGTGGAGTAGTTGATGCTGGAATCTTTCTGTAATGGTTGTTGGCAATTCTGAGGATGAACCTGAATAGCAGAGAAGAATCAGCAGCATAAGAAGCATGAGCTGATGAAATTGAACCAGACAGAGACGAGCTGCCCTCTATGGAAAGCTCGTCTCTGGCCTTATAGATGGTTTTAGCTTTGTTCTGTTATGGTTACTGACAGCATATTTCGATTACCGTATGCGCTCATAGCTACTACTCTTTGCCTGAAATTGACAGGCAGAAATTGGTGTATGCAGACTGTCCGGATATATGGAGATCTTGCAAGAGGTCTCTTTTTTGTCTTTCAGTACTGCTCTGCTATATAGACCCCACGCATGGATTCGTCTGTGCTCATACCCATGGGGATCTGCACAAAGGGACCTTCAAGCAGGGATGCAAAGGGTGAGTTTGGGATGACACGTAGCTTCTGTATCTCTTCCTTTTGTAAAATATGCAAAAGCTCTTTTGCCCCTTCCTTGCTGGTAGCCATAGCCTCCACAGCTATGCCATCCTTGATGAAGGCATAGGCCTGCTGGACTGCATGGGTTTCATAGCCCTCTGTAAGGAAGGCCCAAGCCAGGCGGTCACGCATCAGAGAGCCATCCTTTTTGGTCGCTTCCCGATAGATTCTATCGAGGGTAGAGAGGAGGAGGGCTTTCTCTTCAGGAGAACTGGAGCTTTGACCAGATTGTTTGCTTTGATCTACTTGCACGTTCCCGCTATCTTCTTTGCTTTGGGGAATCCAGTACTCCTCCATGCTGGAGGTAGTGATGTATCCATTCGTCTCATAGAAGGGCCGTACCGCAGGGAAGAGGGTAATAGGGTGAAAGCTTGTTGCCTTGGTATGGGCAAGCAACTCGCTCATGATGCCCCTCTTGCGGTGACTGGCATAGGTGGCCGCCCCTACAACGAAGGCACACGGTCTTTCCGTATTACCCTGGATGTAGGAGCAAGGAAGTGCATGTAGGGCGCTGACGATCTCTCCCTCTTGCCGGGCGACGACGATATGGGCGGGAGAGAATCGCTGAGCAAAGAAGCGTTCCAGGAACTCAGGGTCCTCCTGGAACACAATGGACCAGAGCTGTTTCAGTTCCTCGAAGTCATTCGTTGTTGCCCTCTCTATATTCATTACTGCCTCGTTATGCGGTACTTCTCGACCATAAGGTCGGGTTTGTAGGAGAGTTTTGCCTTTCTCAGGCCAGGGACTCCTGCATCTTCCTGACGGTTTATATATTGGACATCAGAGAGATACATCGAGCAGAAGAGCTGGTTGATCACCGAATAGATGCCTGCGTAGGAGGTGTCGCCCTTCTCAAAGTGGACGATGGCAAGCTTGTCGTCTATGACCTCTCCTACAGTAAATGCTGTTAGGTGGTGGTCGACACAGATGAGGATGCCTTTCAGGCCCAGGCTGTCCCAGTTGTCGAAGGTGCGCTTCAATGCCCCAAGTTCCGATCGTATCTCTGGACTTGTTTCATCTTGGTTCTCCAGCCAGGTCGTCGATGCCATCTTATAGCATTCGTTTCTCTCTTCCTCTGTTCGTAGGGGGCGTACTGTATAGGTGTACTTGCGTTCGAACTGGGAGATGTGGTTGCGCTTGCTTTGCAGCTTCCTGCCACTGAGCTTAATGAGTTTCTGGCTTTCGTAGATGTAGTCATCAAGCTCGCGTACGTGCTCGATGGTATAGCCCAGTTTTTCGATTTCCAGAGCCTGCTCGGTGGGGACACACTCCAGTTGGAAGCGCTGTCCGCTCTCCTTGCAGTGTTCTTCCAGTTCGGCCATAGCCTTGGGTAGGTCCTCTGTGATGGGAAGCAAGAATACGTCATCCACGGCAAGGTGCATATACAAGGCAGTGTCGGTCTTGCAGAGGGTGAGGCCTATGGCATCACCCCAGATTACGGAATAGGAATAGTAGTATTCATAAGCAAGATAGGTGCTCGTTGTAGGAAATAGGGGTCTGTCCTCTTCGGACGGTGTATGGAATGCTAGCATGGTACCTCAATAATATATGTGTATCTATTCATACGTTTTTTTCTGTCATTCGTCAAGCTTGTGCTATCGATACAAAGGTACTGCTACGTGAGGGTGGTGGCAACTGGGACAGGGATATGGTGACAGGATACCTGATTTTTTACGGTATTGTCCCTAGGCATGCATCTCTTGAAAAGGGGAGCAACGGTTGGGTTCTTAGGACTCTGAGGGGAGAATAAGCGCTAAAATTAAATATAAACCTATATTATACAAGCAATTATATAGCGCTTGACTTCTGTTATATCTAGGCTGTATTCTGATGCTATGAATACACAATCGAACCTTGTCTCTGCTCTTGTCAGCAAGATACAGAGCGACAACCCGACGATACTACCCCTGTTTTTAGATACAACGCTCACCGATGCCCAGTTGGTGGAGGCTTTACGGGAACACTATACCACCTACATGCAACAGGAGTATCCCACAGCCTGGGCGTACTACACAGGTGAAGGGCAGAGTGAGCAGGATTACTACAAGCTCTCTGTCAGGTCCATGGCGTACCTTCGGCTTATGGATTATCTCGACCATGAAGGACAATCCTATCCTGATTGGAACTTGCATGGGCAGGAGGTCGTATCAAGGCCCATTGCCCTGCTGAGGCGCGTTTTGACAGGAGCATGTGAGCAGTGCAGTTCGGACTTCCTTGAGGATATGGCCCATCTGTTCTCCCTGCTGAGTGAGGTTGAGAATTCCAACATCCCTACCCGCAGTCAGGTGCAGACTTGGATGGGGCGCCACCCCAGTGGTCTGGATTCTGAGGTTGTCTCTTGGCGTTCTGCCAACAAGGAGCGCATAGTAGCTCTGCTTATCGAGAAGCTGAAGAAGCGTGACAGGAGAAGCTCCAGTTCCCATTACCAGCTGAAAGAGGATATGAGCGATAAGGAGATACGCAAGCAGGTGCTCGCATGGTGGAGGGAGGATCGCTTCCACCTGCACTTCGCTATCAGAAGTGCAGAGGAATTGAACAAGTATCTGGACTTCTCCATGCGACCGGAGGAGCTGCGCATCATGAGGGAGGCTGAAAGGAAGGGGATCCCCATCTTTGCCACCCCTTACTTCATCTCCCTCATGGACACACGAAAGAAAGAAGAGCAGGAATCCCCTGGCAGTGACCTGGTCCTTCGGACCTACCTGTTCTACAGCCAGGATCTCCTTGATGAGTTTGGTAGTATCGTTGCGTGGGAGAAGGAGGATATAGCTGAACCTGGAAAGCCCAATGTGGCTGGTTGGATCCTTCCTTCCCACAATGTCCATCGCCGCTATCCTGAGGTTGCCATATTCATTCCCGACACCATGGGCCGTGCCTGTGGGGGACTGTGTTCCTACTGCCAGAGGATGTATGACTTCCAGGGTGGCAGGTTCAACTTTGAGCTGGAGAAGCTTCGGCCCCGGCAGAGCTGGCAGAAAGAGCTCTCGGTCAATATGGAGTATTTCCGAAACGACCCCTACCTCTCCGACATCCTGATCACCGGAGGCGATGCCTTCATGAGTTCGGTAAAATCCTTACAGAACATCCTCGATGCTGTGCTTCAGATGGCCAAGAACAAGCTTCTTGACAATGAGGACAGGGCAGAAGGTGAAAAGTATGCAACCATGAGGCGAGTCAGACTCGGGACAAAGATTCCTGTCTACCTGCCCCAGCGCATTACCAAGGAGCTTGTAGAGGTGTTGAGGAATTTTAGGGAGAAGGCTGGGGAGGTTGGTATCAGCCAGTGTGTGGTGCAGACTCACATCTCTTCCGCCATGGAAATAACCCCCGACACCAAGAAGGCCATCGCCAGGTTGCTTGAAGCGGGGTGGGCTGTGACCAACCAGGAGGTATTCACCGTAGCGGCTTCCAGAAGGGGGCACTCGGCAAAATTGCGAAAGGTCCTCAATGATATCGGGGTGCTTCCCTACTATACCTTCTCGGTAAAGGGGTTCAAGGAGAATCGTGAGCTGTTTGCCACCAACTCCCGATCCACCCAGGAGCAGGTGGAGGAGAGTTCCATCGGCCAGGTGGCCCAGCGCTACCATGCTGCCTTGAGGCCTTTCATGAGTGATGCCCCCAACATGGTGGAAAACATCGACTCAATACGCGCCTCCGATGAGATCCCATTCCTTGCAACTGACCGCAATACGCTGAACCTCCCTGGTGTAGGAAAGAGTAATACCTACCGCACCATCGGTATCACCGATGATGGCAGGAGGATCCTGAGGTTTGAGTTCGACCATACGAGGCCCCACAGCAAGGTCATCGAGGAGATGGGATCGGTCATCATCATCGAGAGCAAGTCGATAGCACACTACCTGCGGCAGATAGAGGCGATGGGCGAGGACCCCTCTGAGTACCAGAGCATATGGGGATACTCTGCAGGAA
>CAZTXW010000112.1:0-6301 GCA_964617345.1 uncultured Sphaerochaeta sp.
TATTCAACAACGTTGCCTATCCTCTGCAGAACCAGGGCATGCCCAAGGCTGAGATCGAGGATCGGGTACGAGAGACCTTGCGTTTTGTTCAGTTGGAAGGGTTTGAGAAACGTCCCTCCACCAAGCTGTCCGGAGGACAGCAGCAGCGGGTGGCCCTTGCAAGGGCCCTCGTTGCCCAGCCTAAAGTCATTCTCTTCGATGAACCTCTGTCCAACCTGGATGCGAAGCTTCGTGAGGAGACCCGCAAGGAACTGCGTTCGTTCCTGACGGAATTGGAGATTACCGCAGTCTATGTCACCCATGACAGGATAGAGGCCTTGGCATTGTCCGATTCCATCGGGGTGATGCGCTCCGGTACGATAGTGGAAATTGGAGATCCCAAAAAGATTTACTTCAATGCAGAGCACAAGTTCGTAGCAGACTTCATCGGAAGGTCCAACCTTATCCCTGCCAAAGTCAAGGAGCAGAAGGAGGGCTTTACCATTGTTGAGACCTCCTTGGGTGAGATTGTCTGCAAAGAGAGGGAGTATTCTGTGGAAAGCGAGCTCACCCTCTGTATCAGGCCTGAATTCATCGATTTGGAGGTACCTGGCCAGGCCAGGCAGGAGAACACCCTCACCGGTGTTATGGAGACGATGGTTTTTATCGGAGAGGTGTATGAAAGTGAGATCAGGGTAGGGGATGTATTGTTCATGGCCAAGGTAGACCCTGAGACAACACTGTCAGTAGGAGATCCTGTTACCTTCTCCGTCAAGGCTGAACACTGCCTTCTGGTTTCAGAATAGGGGATGGGGATAATGGTAAACCGTGGATCAAAACTGACCTATCTGCTTATTGGAATCCTTGCCCTCCTTACCTTGAGCCCTGTGGTGATGCTGGTGGTGGGAAGCTTCTCCAAGGGATTGAATACCTTTGGTGATTTCACCCTCTCCAAATATGTCTCAGTCTATACTGACCCTGGATTTTATGCAGTTCTGGGCAATACGCTGATGTTTGTCATCTTCTCTGCCCTGTTCTCCACCATCCTTGCGCTGTTTCTCGCCTATCTGAACAACCGCACCAACATTCCTGGGAAATTCATGTTCAGAATCATCTCGGTTGTCCCTATGATGATACCCCACGTACTCTTTGCAGTAAGCTGGGCCCTGTTGCTCAACCCATCCAATGGGATACTCAACCTGTTCATCATGAATATCTTCAAGCTGGAGAGTGCCCCCTTCAACATCTATTCCATCAGGGGGATGGTTATGGTTGAAGGTCTGTTGGACCTTCCCATCGCCTACCTGATAATAGCCCCTGCAATGGCTTCCTTTGACATCTCCCTGGAGGAGTCTTCACGGGTCTTTGGGGCTGGCAATATGAAGACGCTCTTTCGTATCACCCTGCCTGTGTTGCGCCCTGCTATCCTGGCCGCCTTCATCCTCTGCATCGTCAGGTGCCTTGCCTCGTTCGCAGTACCCTCTGTGTTGGGGATGCCCGGAAGGACGTATGTGCTTGCAACCTACATCTATCGTACGGTCACCACCGGCTTCATCGCAGATTACGGCAAAGCCGCTGCAGTTGGCATGAGCATCCTGGTGCTCTCCATCTCGCTGATCTATGTCTACCGGTACATGACCCGTTCCAGTGACAAGTACGTCACCGTATCAAGTCGTGGATTCAAGCCAGTGGTCATAGAGCTCAAGAAGGCAAGGATTCCCCTGTTTGCAATCCTGCTCATCTTCTCCTTTATCCTGATCGTGCTGCCCATACTGGTCTTGCTCTACACTTCGTTCGTTCCTTACTCCATGGTACCCAGCATGAAGGCGTTTGCCTCGATGAACCTGGAGCATTGGAAGGATGTCCTCAACGATCCTGTATCACTGTTGTCCCTGAAGAACAGCCTGTTCCTTTGCCTTGTCGGTGCTTCCCTGGGAACGGTGCTCTCCATATTCATCTCCTATGTGATAGTCAAGGTGAAGACAAAAGCCTCGGGTGTCCTGGAGTCCCTGAGTTTCCTCTCCTTCTCCTTCCCTGGCATTGTCATTGGTATCGGCTTCATGTGGTTCTTTGTACGCACCCCCCTGTATTCTACCATCTGGGCCCTGCTTATCGGGTACATCGCCACCTATCTGCCATACGGCATCAGACCGATGACCAGTGCCTTCATCCAGATACATAGCCACCTGGAAGAGTCATCAACGGTCTGCGGAGCTTCGTTTCTCACCACCATTCGGCGCATCGTAGCACCGTTACTGGTACCCGGAATCGTATCTGGCTGGATTCTGATGGCGACCATGTTCTTCAGGGAACTCTCCCTCTCAGTGGTCCTCTCAAGGCCTGGTACGGAGACCATGGCGGTGCAGATACTCAGGTTCAGCGATGATGGCCTATGGGGCCGGCTTTCGGCTCTGGGTATTATCATGATAGGTATCTCGGTTCTTCTGGTGGTCACCGCTAACTTGGTAGGAAATCATTTCAAGCCAGAAGCAACCTGAAGATACTTGCACTCTTGCAGTAGGGTAGTCTTTGGTATAAGACCTTGCTTTTCCCCTTGGGGAAAAGCAAAGCCTACAATAAATATAAATATATACAATATAATAACTAGACTCTTTTATGCCAACGTAGATTCTTCTACTCTTTTCTTGTGTTGTCCCCAATGTGGTGCTACACTAAGTCATCACACAAAGCGATGGACAGACCAATCTGTCCGCACACATTTCAGGAGGAAACGATGAGAAAACGTAGTTTGAAACTAGCTGTTCTGGTCATGATGATCCTCTCGCTTTCGTTGGGTATGCTCTTTGCCCAACCCTTGGGGGAAACGCAAAATCTGACCATTCTCGCAACCACGGATCTCCATAGCAACGTATGGGGATTCAGTTATGAAAATGACAAGGAATCAACCAATGACGGAATGGCCAGGATAGCCACCTACCTTGCAGAGGTGCGCTCACAGCAGAACAATGTCATTCTCGTGGACAATGGGGATGTCCTGCAGGGTAATATCATGACCGATGATATCTACAACAAGCAGGAAGGAAATCACCCGGTGATACGGGCGATGAACCTGATGGGGTATGACAGCCTCACCCTGGGGAACCATGAGTTCAACTTTGGGGAAAACCTGATCAAGCGGGTACAGGAGCTTGCAGACTTCCCAATCCTTGCTGCGAACATGGCACGTGTCGATGGAATGATGGCAGCCCTGCCCTATACAATCGTAGAGCGTGGCGGGCTCAAGGTGGGGATCATCGGCCTGACAAACCCCAACGCACCCCGCTGGGATGGGGAAAAGACCGATCCCTTTGTCTTCTCTGCAGTAGGTCCTGCCTGTAGGAGGGTTGTGGACATCCTCAAGGACAAGGTTGATATCCTCATTGCCGTAGCCCATGTGGGAATCTATCCCGAATATGATGAGGAGGGTGGCAGTGACGGGGGAAACGCTATCCTTGAACTCTGTCCCGAACTTGATGTGTTGATCGTAGGGCATGCCCACAACACCTATTCCAATATCCATGGTGATACTGTGGTAGGTGGGGCAAGGAACCTGGGTAAGGAGGTCATCCGCATAGACCTGGGATTCGACAGCGACAAGCGTGTCATCTCACGAAAGATAGAGATTGTAAAGATGGAAGGGTATGAGCCAAGTGATCTGATCCGCAAGGACCCCTTCATCATGGAAGCCCATCAGAAGACGCGTGACTTCATCTCCGGAGGAGCTCCCACAGCCGACGGAAAGCCTGGTGGTGGCATCTTCGGTACTGCTGCTGTCGATTTCCAGCCTGAAAATGAGATCATGGGAATCCCCGAAGGCAAGCTTCGCGATACCGCAGTCATGGACCTCATCAACAGTGTCCAGTTGGCAAACTCAGGCGCTGATGTCTCAGCTGCAGCCCTGTTCTCTGATACCAGCGACATCAAGGCAGGTCCGATCAACTACGGGGCCATATTCGGCATCTACAAGTTTGACAACACCCTCTATAAGGTCGAAGTCACCGGCTCTGAGCTGAAGGCATACATGGAGTGGTCAGCTGCCTGCTACAACCAGTGGAAACCAGGGGATATCTCCATCAGCTTCAATCCTGAGAAGCCCGGATATCTCTACGACATGTTTGCAGGCATCGATTACCAGATCGACCTCTCCAAGCCTGTAGGCAAGCGGATCGTGAACGTGAAGTTCAAGGGCAAGAGCCTCTCCGATACGCAAAAGCTTACCTTGGCAGTCAACAACTATCGCTACTCTTCCGCCTTGAAGGCACAGAAACTCGTAGCTGCAACCAAGATGTGGGAATCTCCCAACTCAATCCGAGACATGCTTGTTGAGCATATCAAGGAGAAGGGGACCCTCTATCCCAGCGTCGACAACAACTGGAAGATTGTCGGTGTAGACCTCTCATCCCCCTATCGGGATCAGGTCATCAGGATGGTCAACGAAGGGAAGATCGAGAAACCGTATGCTGCCTCCTTGAATATCAATGAACTGAAGGCGGCTGGCGTCATCTGATAACCTGTGCGTGAACCATTTCCATGTTCAGAAGAGAACGCCCCCAGGGAAATCCTGAGGGCGTCCTGTTGAAGGGGAAGGTATCTGCTATGTGCTATCGTCATCATTCAGTTTCTTGCGTTTCCTCACACATTCTGTAAGCAGAAACTCTATCTGGCCGTTGATGGAGCGAAAGTCATCCTCTGCCCAAGAAGCGAGCTCCTTCCACAACGAAGATGAAACACGAAGCAAAATCTGTTTTTTCTCCTGATCCTTATTTGCTGCCATTTTCACCTTCCTCACTATCCTTCAAGGCTAACCTCCTAATACAGGCTACCACTGTTCACTATCGGCTGTGCATCGCGATTCCCACACAGTACCACCAACAGGTTGCTGACCATGGCGGCCTTTCTCTCTTCATCAAGCTCGACTACAGAGTTTTCGCTCAGCTGCGTAAGTGCCATCTGAACCATCCCTACAGCACCTTCCACGATCTTCTGCCTGGCTGCTATGATAGCAGAAGCCTGCTGGCGCTGGAGCATTGCTGCTGCAATTTCAGGCGCATAGGAGAGATGGGTAATCCTAGCCTCAAGAATCTCCAGTCCTGCAATCTCCACCTTGCTCATCAGTTCCCTCTTCAGGTCATCCGCTACCTCCTTGCTGCTGCCCCGCAAGGACTTCTCTCCCTCTTCATCAGGAGCATCGTAGGGAAAGAGCCGTACCACATTACGCAAGGCAGAGTCACTTTGTATAGAGAGGTATTCGGCAAAGTTATCCACATTGAAGACTGCCTTGGCAGTATCGACAACCTTCCAGATGACCACGACCCCAATGATGATGGGGTTTCCAAGCGCATCATTGACCTTCTGCCGTTCATTGTTCAGGGTCATTGCCTTCAGGGAAATCTTCTTGTTGGGTCCACTAATACTGCCAAGTTGTACTGTCATGGTCTGTTCAAGGGTTTTGGGTGCAGATTTTTCCGCTGCCCGTTCACTCTTCGCCACAGGATTGACGGCACTGACAAAAGGATTCACGAAGAAGAACCCCGGATGCTTGATAGAGCCATAGTACTTTCCAAACAGGGTGAGTACCAACGCTTCATTCGGTTTGATGATCTTGAGCCCGGCATAGAGTATGGGTCCAATGACAAATCCATACAAACTGGTTGATATGATTATCAAAAGTCTGAGGGAAATGGGGAAAGATACGGCACATCCCAGTATGAATCCTGCTATGGCGAGCAAGATGAGAAGGGTGTTGACTACAAGAAAGAGCATGCCATTGGTAGGATTGAGCAATACTTTTTCCTGACCGTAGTCAGGGGGAGATACAGAAGGGGAACTATTCATCATAAAGCCTCCATACAGTCGTGTGTGATATCATAATGATATCAATAAGATATTAGAGCTGTTTTTCCTGTCTGTCAAGTATATTCATCACTGTCGGCATGGTAATGCTATACAAATATAGCTCTACGGTGTATAAGGAATCATGAAGAAAAAACCAGTGTGCATCCTAGTGATGCTTGTTGTATGTACGTCACTTATCTTCTCCGCCACATTTGCAGAGGAGAAGACCAAGATGGCTGACGGTGGGGATTTTCTCTTTCCTACAGATGGTATCCAGAACGGTGGGGCCATCTTCGCCCTTACCATGGGCAAGGACCGCGATAATGGAGAGGTCCAGCAGAAAGAGGTGATAGCATGGCAGCAGTACTTCATGGAAAATCCAACTATGTTGGGCAGGACTCCTGTCTATCATTTTCCCGTTCTATCGGGAGTTCCTTTCTTTGTGAAGGGGACTATCCGCAAGGCCCTGTATGACTATTATGCTGAG
>CAZTXW010000113.1:0-6224 GCA_964617345.1 uncultured Sphaerochaeta sp.
TGTTCAGAAAATCTCTTACCGCCTGTTGACCACCAGAAATGCGGATGAGCCAGAATTTTTCACTTTCTGATGACTTCTTCCAAAAAATCCTGCACATCATATTGAAATGCAGGATTATTCGCATGTAGGGAAATATATCCTTCTACTGCTAATTTCACTGACCGCTATGCTCATCCCTGTACTGGGTTGGGGTAAGGCCGGTGAAGCGCTTGAATATCTTGGCAAAGTAGCCAGGGGTAGGGAAGCCGCAGTTGGTCGCGATCTCCCCGATGTTGCGCTTGGGATCCTTCATCAGCTCCACCGACTTGTTGATCCTCCATGCATTGAGATACTGCAGGAAGTTCAGGCCGGTGACCTCCTTGAAGAGGCGGGAGAGGTGGCTCTCCGAGAGTTCCAGAAAGGCAGCTGCCTCCTGCAACCCTACTGGGTTCGAGTAGTTTTCAGCTATGAACGCGATGGTGTTGTCGATGACATGGTTGTTGACACTGCGCGGTAGGGTGATGAGCTCAGGTGCACTGGCTTTCTTGCCCTGTTTCATCTGCTCGAAATCGCGGTCCTCTTCCTCTATCTTCTTGACTAGGTTGGCAAGGGTCTCCTCAAGCTCCTCATCGTCCACAGGCTTGAGCAGGTAGTCGAACACCCCCAGCCTGATGGCTTGCTTCATATAGTTGAAGTCTGAGTGTCCGCTTAGGATGATGGCGTGGTTTACCGGACAGCGGGAGAGCATGGCAAGTCCATCAAGACCAGGAAGTCGGATATCGGTGAGGACAATATCGGGTTCCAGCTCCTTGATGAGCCTCTCGCCTTCGAGGCCGTCACCGGCGGTCCCTATCAGCTCGAGGCCGAGTAGTTTCCACCGTATGGATGAGACTATCTCATCGCGCACAATCTTTTCGTCTTCCACAAATACTACAGTGTAACTCATACGGTACTCCCTTTTGTCTCATCATTGCCCCTCGGGAACGAGATGGATACCACCGTACCTTCCATTTCCTTGGATACGATGGAAAAGCTCATCTGCTTTCCATACTTGAGGACAAGACGCCTATATACATTGTATACACCAACGTGGGTTGAGTTTGCAAGGTCATCGAGGTCATCCGGAAGCGTTCCAGGAGGAAATCCTACTCCATCGTCCCTGACGGTGAGGTATATCCTTCCATTTTCCTCTTGTACCATGACCTCAATGTTCCAGTCCCCTGCCTTCGGTTCCAACCCATGGACGATGGAGTTCTCCACCAAAGGCTGGATTATCAGCTTGGGAGTCTTCACCAGGGCACAGGCAGGGTCGAGGGTGGTCTTCACATGCAGCTTCTCCCCGAAGCGGATCTTCTGGATGGTCAGGTATGAATCGATCAGGGCCATGCTCTCCTTGAGCGTACATTCGCTCTCATGGTTGTCTATGGTGGAGCGCAACAGCTTACCCAGCTTGATGGTGATGGTGTAGATCTCCTCCTCACCATGCATCCTTGCCAATGCCTTGATGGTGTTCAGCGTATTGAAGAGAAAATGGGGGTTCATCTGGCTTTCCAGGGCCTTGCGCTCCGCCTCGGCAACCTTCTGCTGCTCTTCGCGTGTCAGATGCAACAGACTTTTTATCTGGTCGACCATGACGTTGAAACTGTGGTCCAGCTGTGCGAACTCCTCTATCTTCGCATACTCTCTCTTTGTCTGCAGATTTCCTGCTTCCACAGCCTCCATGGAGGCTGCAAGGCCCCTGATGGGCTTTGCAATGGAGCGGGAGAAGAGTAAGGAGAGGGCTATGGCCAGGATAGTGCCAATGCCCATCATCATGGCAAAGGCCCACAGCCACTGGTTCAGGTTCTCCTGGAAGGGGACCGAGCTGATGATGCCTGCCAGGATCAGGCTGGTTCCCGGTATGGTGGTGGTGGCGAATATGGACGTGCCTTCCTGTATGACCTTGTTGGAGAAGTCTCCTTTGAGGTTCGCCAGCTCAGGAAACACCTTGAAGGAGCCGAACTTCTCCGGATGGGTCAGCGAGGATACGTAAAAATCCACAGTATCGATCAGCAGTTCCTCCCCAAGCACCTTGTCTGCATTGATGCCCTCGGTAAGGGCCTCTGCATATATCTCCACAACCAGATAGCCAAGGTTGGCCCCTGAACGGTCATAGACCTTTCTGAGAATGGAGACCAGGACCTGGCGCCCGTTCTCAGCTGTCCTATGCCCACCGATGCTGATAAGCGAGGCAGTCTGGGAAACATTCTGATTCTGGCTGATGATGTTGTTCATGTCCCAGTCGTTGCCCTGGTAGCGCAGGTCAAAGACCTCAGGGAACTCGTGTGTCGATATCCTCACCTTGCCGGAGTTGCTCACCAGATGAGCGCTGGCGAGATAGGTGTCCCCCCTCATCACGCCAAAGAGCAGCTGGTAGAGTTCCCTGGAGGCACTGGTGTTTGCATCAAGGACATCCTCTTGCAGTATTCGGACAACCAGGTCATCGGTTGAGAGGGTGTATGCCTTGTGCCGGTACTCCTCCAGGATTGTTCCCAGACGGTTCGCATCGAGGGTTATGATGTCCATGGCCTGGCGCTGGAGATAACGCACCTGGTTGCTCTCTCCTGTCAGGGTATAGAAGGAGGAAAAGAGTCCCAGAGGGACTACCAGCACTATGATGAAGTAGAGCAGCAGCCTCCCAAATAGGGTTCTGGTTCCTAATTTCCACGTCTTTGCATTCATGCAGGCAGTGTACCTTCTAAACGTTGGGCATTCAATATGGAAAGGTCCAACGTATTTTTACTGCATAAAAATACCATTGGCTGAATATTTATATTGTGTTTTGTGCATTGAGGGTTGACACGAATGGGAAAACCGCGTTACAACCTTTACAAGGCTATTCAGCCATGTTTGAGGAGTGTATTGTGAAAGGGTTTGCAAGGCAAGTAAGTAACCATACAGATGAACAAGACAGAACCATGCATTCTGGCACCTATGCCTGTGCACAAGATTCTTCTCGCTCTGGCGCATATTCGATGCGCACCCTTCTTGCCGACAACATAATCCTAGCAAACCTCCTTCTCATTGCCCTCCCCATTTCCCTTCTTCTTATTGTAGTAAGCCTAATTATTCTCTAACCACGGCGACAGAGCATTTCTGTTAGGTCCGTGGAAAAAATCCCCTCATACAGGGGAACGATAGCTTATACCCATTGCATAGGCAAAAAAGGAGCCAGACCCTATGAAAAACAGAGAAAAACGGTACACCCTAGCCATCCTGGTAAACAACCAACCCGGTGTGTTGATGCGCGTCGTCTCACTTTTCAGCCGCCGTGGCTACAACATCGACAGCCTCTCGGTGGGAGAGACTGAAAACATGGACTTCAGCCGTATCACCATCGTCATCTCAGGCGACCGTGAGATCGTGGAACAGATCAAGAAGCAGGTGGGCAAGCTCATAGATGTGAAACGTGTCTATGAGATGACCCAGACCAAGTCCATCCAGCGGGAGCTTGTCATGGTCAAGGTCTCCACCACAGCATCAAGCAGGACGGAGATAGTCGAGCTTGGGCAGATCTTCAAGGCGAAGATCATCGACGTCACCGCCTCAACGGTGACCCTGGAGATGACCGGAAGCCTGGACAAGATCCAGTCCTTCTACGACCTGTTGAGTCCTTATGGGATAGTCGAGATGTCCCGTACCGGAATCACTGCCCTTGAGCGGGGATCGAGACCGTTGAGCTCCATAGGCTACAACGAAGACGAAAACTAGGATACAACGCCACATTGGCGCTTCATAACACAAGGCCAAAGGGCCGGAGGATAGGATTCAATGAGTACAATGTATTATGATTCGGAAGCTGATCTCTCAAAGCTGGACGGTAAGAAAGTCGCCATCATCGGCTACGGAAGCCAGGGCCATGCCCATGCGCTGAACCTGCACGAAAGTGGAGTTGATGTGGTCGTCGGACTCTACAAGGGTTCGAAGAGCTGGAAAATTGCAGAAGAGGCAGGCCTGCAGGTTGCCACTGCAAAGGAGGCTGCCTCGATGGCCCAGGTCATCATGATGCTCCTTCCTGACGAAAGACAGGCGAAGATCTACCACGACAGCATCGAGGCGGGCCTCACCAAAGGCAAGTACCTTGCCTTCGCACACGGCTTCAATATCCATTTTGGCCAGATCAAGCCACCCTCTGATGTGAATGTCATCATGATCGCACCCAAGGGCCCGGGGCACACCGTTCGCACCCAGTTCCAGGAAGGCAAGGGCGTTCCCTCCCTTATCGCCATTCACCAGGACCCCAGCGGAGACTCCAAGGATATCGCCCTTGCCTATGCAAAGGGACTCGGAGCCGGCAGGGCAGGTATCTTTGAGACATCCTTCAAGGAAGAGACTGAGACCGACCTCTTCGGCGAGCAGGCTGTCCTCTGTGGTGGCGTAACCGCCCTCATCAAGGCCGGATTCGACACCTTGGTTGAAGCAGGCTACCAGCCCGAGATGGCATACTTCGAGTGTTGCCACGAGATGAAGCTCATCGTTGACCTGATCAACCAGGGCGGACTCTCCTACATGCGTTACTCCATCAGCGATACCGCAGAGTATGGCGATTACATCACCCAGGACAAGATCATCACAGACGATACGCGCAAGGCTATGAAGGATATCCTCACAGACATCCAGGAAGGAACCTTTGCCCGCAACTGGTTGTTGGAGAACCAGGTCAACAGACCCTACTTCAATGCCAAGAAGCGCATTGAGAGTGAGAGCCTGCTGGAGAAGACGGGTCAGAAGTTGCGCTCCCTGATGAGCTGGCTGAAGAAATAACCTACAATAATTCTGGGAAGGACACTATGGAAAACACAGAGAGAATCTATATTTTCGATACCACTTTGAGGGATGGAGAACAGGCACCTGGCTACAGCATGAACCTTGACGAAAAAATTCGTATGGCCCAGCAGTTGGAGGCTCTAGGTGTGGACATCATTGAGGCGGGCTTTGCCATAGCGTCCCCCGGGGATTTTGCCAGCGTGCAGGCAATAAGCCGAGCGGTCAGGGAGGTGACAGTCGCCTCCTTGTCCCGAGCCCTAAAGAAGGACATCGATGCAGCATGGGAGGCGGTGAAGGAGGCCAAGCGGCCCAGGATCCACACCTTCCTTGCCACCAGTGACCTGCACCTGCAATACAAGCTGAAGCTTTCGCGTGAGCAAGCCCTGGAAAAGGCTGTAGCGATGGTGAAGTATGCACGAAATCTCTGTTATGATGTGGAGTTCTCCCTGGAGGATGCCACCCGTTCTGATCTCGACTACCTCTGCCGGGTTGTCGAGGCCGTCATCAAGGCAGGGGCGCAGGTGGTCAACCTGCCAGATACGGTAGGCTATGCCACCCCTGACGACATGAAAAGGATGGTAGGCTCGGTCATGAACCGTGTACCCAACGTGGACAAGGCGATCATCGCCGTGCACTGTCACAACGACCTGGGTCTTGCCATGGCGAATACGCTCGCAGGCCTCCAGAGTGGGGCAAGGCAGGCTGAGTGCACCCTCTGTGGCATCGGCGAAAGGGCTGGCAATGCCGCACTCGAGGAGATTGCCATGGCTATCAGGACCAGAGGTGACGAATACAATTTCCACACCAACATACGTACTGAGGAGATCTACCGATCGGCTCGTGTGCTGACCTCCATAACAGGGGTGAAGATGAATCCCTCCAAGGCAATCGTGGGAGCCAACGCCTTTGCCCATGAAAGTGGCATACACCAGCATGGGATGATGGCCAACAGCCTCACCTATGAGATCATGACCCCTGAGAGTGTGGGGGTGCTGACCACGAGCCTGGTGCTCGGCAAGCATAGCGGGCAGCACGCCTTTGAGAAGAGGCTCATCGATCTGGGCTACGCCCTCGGAAAGGATGAGGTCATACGACTCTTCGGTGAGTTCAAGAGCCTTGCAGACCGCAAGAAGACCATCACTGACCGAGACCTCATCGCCCTGGTGGAGAGCACCAGCAAGAGTTCTCCTGTAACCTGGGAACTCGACTCCTTTGTGGTGAACAGCGGGAACATGATGACCAGCACCGCCTGTGTCACCCTGAAGAAAGGGGAGAAGAAGTACCAGGAGGTTGCCTGTGGCACCGGCCCTGTCTACGCTTCGCTTCGGGCGGTCGAGAAGATCATACGCCACCCCTTCGGCCTTGAGGACTACAACCTGCAGGCAGTCACCGAGCATCGTGACGCCCTTGGGGAGGTGATGGTGAAGATCAGCGACGGC
>CAZTXW010000114.1:0-6146 GCA_964617345.1 uncultured Sphaerochaeta sp.
TACCAGCTCACTGAGAAAGTAATGGGGTCAGCAAGCAGGAGAAAGTCAATGAGGGGGAAGCTGAACTCGTAGAGGTTCGCTCCCACCTTCTTTCCGTTGGTGAAGCGCTTGATGGGCTTGGGTGTGGCGATTCTCAACGTGATGGAAGATTTTTCGATGGCAGGGGGCCCCTCTTCACCAAGCATGAAGCTGATCATCTCCAGATAGTCACTCTCACTCAGGCCCTGGTTGTACACTGGTCCGAATGCCTCAAAGTTCTCATCTGCAAGGAAGGGGATGACTGGGACAAGCTGGTCATAGTTGTCCATCGAAAGGGAGAAGGTGAGGGTATTGTTGCTCATTCTGAGCAAGCTCTGGTCATTGCCTGCCCCAAGGTCGGAGAATAGCTTGTCAAGGTTCATGAAGTTGAACTGACCCTTGTAGGCATTGTCATTCAGCTTCTGCAAGGTGACGTTGTTGGTGGTAGTGCTGTACCGTAGGGCCCTTTCGAAGTCTGTGATGGCACTGTCCATCAGCGAGGTGTCCTGGTCTTCAGGGGCGAACTCACTGAAGTCTTCAAGAACAGCGATAAAGAAATCTTCGACGGTGAAGTCGAACTTTGAGTTGTTGTAGCCGCTGCCATTGAAAGTGAGCTGTTCTGTCACTACACACGAACTTGCAGAAACCAGTACTATGAGAATCAGAGAAAAAAGCAGCATATGTGTCTGTTTATATTTGCTCAAATGATATTCCTTCTTGCACTAATGTATGTGATTTTCTCTCTGCTAGCAAGGGTGAAAGCTACAGTTTTTGATCGACAAAGCCAATTGAGCCGTCATCATGCTCAATAATACCCAGTGAGCGGCGCTTTTGATTGGGATGCTTTGCAACAAACTTCTCGATGTGCATGGTATCGAGCTTGGCAAGGTCATCCAATTCATAGCCTATGGTGATGATCGGATTCTCACCAGTCTCCCGCAAGAAGGCAACTCCCTGGTGGAGTTCCATGAAGGAGAGAAGCGGTCCCTGGTACTTCTGTCGCTTCAGTTTTTTCAGCAGGTCACGAACAAACTGTTCCTGCAGTTCATAGATATCCATCTGTGTGGGATCGATGTTTCGGTTTTGCCTGAGAAAGTCTGTATACGTTGCAAAGTAGGAAAACAAGGTGCTTGGGGTGCAATGGGCCGCCTCACAGAGGGTGTGCATCCACATGCTAGCTTCCCCCTTTGTGTAGAAGAGGTCACAGGCATCCTTCAGTTTCAGTGCCTTTGCAATGTCCGCTTCCGGATAGGTGGGCGTGGATATGACAGTGTAGGGTGAATCCTTCAGGTGCTTGATGGAGAGTTTCTCCGCATCATCGGCAAGCTTGGTCCCTGGGAGCAGTGAAAGGGCGAAGATGTCAATGTTGCTGGGCTTGCACCCTACGGTGAAATCAAGGCTGCTGCAAAAGAGAGCAAGGGAGTCCAGGGGCAGTCCTATGATGAGGTCGAGCCCGAATACGATCCCCCGCTCGTTGAGCAGTGCAATCTTTTCTAGGAATACAACAGGATCGAACCGTCTGTTGATGGCTTTGAGCACATCGGGGTTGGAACTCTGTAATCCTATCTGAAGGGAGCAGTTGAGCTGGGCAAACAGGTCTGCAAGCTCTGCATCGAGAAGCTCCGCCCTCAACTCAAATATGAAGTGGATCTCCTGTGCTTTTTCGACCAGCAGTGAGAGCATCTGGGTAGTTCTCTTCTTGTCCATGTTGAAGGTGGGGTCGAGGATGAATACCTCCTCGACCTGGTTGGCAAGCAGATACTCCAACTCCTCGTCGATACGCTCATAGGCAAAGTGTCTCACTGACCGAACACCCTTGGATTCAAAGCAGAAGGCACAGCTGAAAGGGCATCCCCTTGTCATTTCCCAGAGGACCGAGGCTCCCGGTTTTACAAAGGAAGAGGCCAAACCTGAAAGGAGTACAGAGTCCAGCTTCCCCAAGTCCTGGGGAAAGGCATACGAGAGCTCCCCTGCCTTGGTCAGGATGCCCTGTCCCTGGGGCTCTTTGCCTGCCAGCAACTGGGAGAGGGCTAGAGTCGTGCTCTGCTCACCTTCCCCAAGGGTTAGAAAGTCGTAGATGTCCAGGTCGAAACTGCGTGGATTGGCTGTAACTTCAGTGCCACCGGCAAAAAGGGTCACCGATGGGGCCACCTCCTTCAGATGGTGGGCAAACCTTTCAAACCAGGCCCTGTTCCACAGGTAGATCGAACATCCGATATGTGTGGCATCGCTTTGTGCGCTATCGTTTGCTGCCTGTATGGGGTCGTCCTCGAGGGTATAGGAGCCCAAGGAGCACCTGTGGTGCTTGAGGGTGGGGTGGCTTTCTATTGCTGCTTGTATGGAGAGGGCTCCAAGGGGGTAACTGAGGTTCCCCTCTTCAAGACAGCAGGATACGATCTGGATTTTCATGAGTCGATAGTACTGGCTCTGCTATTCTCTTGCAAGCATATGGCAGTAATGATAGAGTTTGTATGGAGTGCTTATGAAACGTCTCTTGGTAGTGATGTTCACCTTATTCCTTCTTCTTTCTTCTCTTTCTGCTATGCAAGTCCGACTCCTGGCTAGTTTCCCTAATCAGGTGGAACTCTCTTGGGATGCGGTTGAAGGTGCTGACTGGTATGATGTATATCTTGACAATAAGCCCATGAAGCGGGTGAAGGCTCCGACGCTTCGACAGAGACTGGGATCAAACGAGGAGAGTTTGGAATCGAACAGGGAGTATCAGGCGATCGTGGCGGCACGAACTGCCAGGAATGTGACCTTGGCTGCTGCACAGATTCCCGTAAGGACGACCAGCTGGGAAGGTCATTATTTTTGGAATAACCTCACCTCCGATGACAATGGGGGAAAGTGCAAGAGCCTGCATTTGGAAGTGCGCGATACTGAACAGGGCTTTGAGCTGTTTGGACATTTCCCCGGCGAGAAGGAGGCGTTGAGACTCTTCCCGTTGCTGCCCATCGCTGATGAGTATCCATGGTTTGCATACGATGGGGATGGGGATGTGGAATTGGCCTATCGAACCAATGCTTCAGTGTTCAACACGACGAACATTGAACCCAAGAGTTGGAAGATTGTGGAGCTGGAGAGAGAAAATGCTGCTCTCAGGACAAAAATTTCTACAAAGGTGGGAATTTTTACTTTCAAGACAGAATCGCTTTTGGTTTTTGAGGTTTCAGAGACAGGCGAAAAAAGGGTATTATTTCATAATACCGGTGATGGATTGGCTTCTAGTGGTATCTTCAAGTCTCCCAATCCTGGGGAGAATGGAGTCTTTGTTTTTATTCAAAAAGGGAGTTTGGCAGACATTCCCAAGAAATAATGCGTTGACAAAACCATTGTGCGGCATTATATAGTGATAGGCTATAAGGTTTCGAGGCATTGAGGAGTGCACTGCATGGATGATTCTAAAATTCTCATCATCGTCGAATCGCCAACCAAGGCGAAGACGATAGCAAAATTTCTTCCTTCGACATGTACTGTCGTAGCCAGTAAGGGGCATATACGGGATCTTCCCGAAAAACATATGGCCATTGATGTGGAAAATGACTTTGCGATTGAATATAAGGTGGTCGAAGGCAAGGAATCCTTGATCAGGGAACTGAAGAAAAGTCTCAAGGGAGCCGACAAGCTTTTGTTGGCAACTGATGAGGACCGTGAAGGGGAGAGCATCTCCTGGCATCTTCTGGAGGTGCTGAAGCCCAAGATCCCTCACCAGAGAATGGTGTTTCATGAGATCACCAGGGGCGCCATTCAGAAAGCCCTTTCCAGCGGTAGGGACCTGAATGAGAACCTGGTGCATGCCCAGGAGGGCAGAAGGGTGGTCGACCGTCTCTACGGGTATACGCTTTCTCCCACATTGTGGAAAAAGCTTGCCAACAAGAAGCTCTCCGCAGGGAGGGTGCAGTCAGTAGGACTGCGCCTGACCGTTGAGCGCGAAAGACAGAGGATTGCCTTCTCTCAGAGTACCTACTTCGATGCAAAGGCCGAGTTGCTCTCCTCTTCAAAACAGAGCTATGAGGCGAAGCTGACCTCCTACCAGGACAAATCCCTTGCCGGGGGGAAAGATTTTGACTCGGTGACAGGCCTCTACAAGGGCAGTGATAAGAAACTGCTTCTGGACAAGGAAAAGATAGCTGCCATTGTTGCAGAACTTGAAGGGGCCACCTATGAGGTCACCGATATCCAGCGCAAGCCCTTTGTCACTAGGCCAAGCATTCCTTTCACGACCAGTACCCTGCAGCAGGACGCGATCAAGAAGCTGCACATAAGCGCTTCGGACACGATGCGCATTGCACAGAAACTCTACGAAAATGGATTCATCACCTACATGCGTACTGACAGTCCCTCCCTCAGCCAGGAAGGGACACAGGCAGCAAGAAGTCAAGTCGAAAGCCTGTACGGTAAGGATTTTCTCTCTCCCTCTGCCCGATACTTCAAGGCAAAGAAAAGCTCCGGTGCCCAGGAAGCACATGAGGCCATCAGGCCATCGGGTGATAGCTTCATCATTCCCTCGGAAACCAATCTCAGCGGAAAGGATCGCGCCCTGTATGAGCTGATCTGGAAGCGTACCCTAGCTTCTCAGATGGCCGATGCCAAGAAGGCTACCACCAGTGTCAGCATCAAGGCAAAGGATGCCCTGTTTACTGCCACAGGGACGCAGATAGTGTTTCCTGGCTTCCTACGGGCCTATGTTGAGGGTTCTGATGACCCCGATGCTGCCCTGGAAGACAAGGAGACCTTGCTACCTCCCCTCTCTGTTGGGGAAGTGTGTCCCTTGATCTCCCTGGAGAGCCTGGAGCATCAGACCAAGCCTCCGGCGCGCTACACCGAGGCCTCGCTCGTACAGGAGCTGGAGAAACGAGGCATCGGGCGTCCTTCAACCTACGCGACCATCCTGAAGACCCTCCTTGACCGCAAGTATGTCGTCAAGGAAGGTTCTGCCCTAGCTCCTACATTTACCGGCTTTGGTGTGTGTCAGTTCCTTGAGAACAACTTCTCCCAGTTTGTCGACTATGACTTTACATCCAATATGGAGAATGCCCTTGACCTTATCGCCGATGGCGAACTGGACAAGGTGACCTTCCTCAAGGAATTTTATCTTGGGGAGGACGGTCTTGAAAACCAGAACAAGGTCCAGATGGAAAAGGACAACAAGACTGAATCCAAGACTTTGGTCCTGCCTCAGATCAGTGAAGAGAACCCTGTCTTCATCGGTCCTTATGGCCCCTATGTTCAGGGGGCCGAGGTTGAGGGAAAGAGTCAGTATATTTCCCTGCCGCTTACCTGGCTTCCAGGAACCATTACAGATGAGGAGGTTAAGGCTCTTATTGCAAAAGGCAAGGTAAAGGCAGAACCTGAAGAGCTGGGCTTGGGAGTGGTAAAGGGAGAACCCGTACAGCTTATGACTGGGCGGTTTGGCCCTTACTGGCAGGAGGGCAGTGGCAAGGAAGCCAAGCGTGCAAGTATTCCCAAGTGGATCGCTGAGAGTGGGCAGGAACATGACCTGGGCATTGCAAACAAGTATCTCTCCCTGCCTAGGATCCTGGGCAAGGACAAGGATGGCAACGACATAGTCGCCGCCAAGGGCAAGTTCGGGCCTTTCATCGAGTGCAATGGTGAATATCGTAACCTGAACAAGAGAGATCATGATGAACAACTGTTCTCTATCACGCTGGAAGAGGCACAGGCGCTTCTGGCGGAAGAGAAGCCTGCTTCTGGAAAGAAAGGATCAGGTCGTGCCAAGAGTTCCGCTTCTGTAGTCAGACAGCTTGGGGAACATGGCAAAGAGACCGTTGCCTTGGCAAGCGGTCGATATGGCTTCTATCTGAAGGTTGGCAAGAGCAATGTGCCTCTTCCAGCCAAGTACAAGAAGGATGAGGCGCTCATTGAGGCGCTCACCCTGGAAGAAGCCATAGAAATAATTCGCGCAAAACGCGAGAAGGAAAAGAAATAAGAGATGGCTAAACTTTTGAGAAAGGGCCCTCCCCAGCGAAGAAAGGCTACAAGCACTACCGGCAATGCCGTAGAGGTGCTTGGCTCTGAATTTCGCATGCAAAAGGAGAAGGTGCTCAGTACTCTCAGGAGCGTAGGAATTAATCTTGAAGGTTCCAGTTCAACCGAAGAGATGG
>CAZTXW010000115.1:0-6105 GCA_964617345.1 uncultured Sphaerochaeta sp.
CAACCTCTTAGTCAGCCTCTTCAGGCAATGGAAGGTTGAATCAGATGGGATGAAAGCCCAGGACTTGGTCCTCTTGAGGACAATGCCCTCCACCACCTGCTCCACGGTACTGAAGTTACCACCGATGCGGTTGTTGTCATAGGCACAGAAGGCAGAGCCATAGTAGAGTGTCTTCGTCTCACCTGGCTGTATTGTTATGGTTGTATCGGAACCCATCACCTGGTCGCCTGCCTGTACATGCTCAAGGCCTGCGTAGAGGTTGTTTGTCCCAGAACCACAGTTGAGGGAGTACTGCTGGCTCATCCCCCCTGGGTAGAGGGACCAAGGGGTCTCGTTCCTGCCACCGTAGTCAAACAGGAAGTTGTTGAAGTTCATCGGCACCTCATCCTCTGCCAGGGCAGAAGGGCCTGGGAAGAAGGTGAAGTAGACCATCTGCTGTCGAGGGTTTATCACACTGGACCAACCCAAGCTGGCTGTCTTGGGGATGACCCCTGAGATGAAGTCACTCTTGCCAATTACTGGGGGGACCTCTGATAGGTCAACCGTCCCTCCTGCCTTCAGGGGCGCCTTCTTCCAGTCGTCAAAGGAGGTGTGGGGGGCAAGCCTTGAATTGATGCCGATCAGGGATGTCTCATCCCCAGTCGACCAGGACTCCGCACTGGCATTGAGCACACACCCCGACTCCAGGAAGGGGGAGCCCAACTCATTGTTCCACGCTGCATTGGCGAGAAGGTCCTCTGTCCCATTGTTGGTAATGACACACGCACTGTAATGCACTGGATGGTTGGGAAGCAGCATGTCTATCTTGCGTACCTGCCACTTGGCCTTGCGGTTACGTACCAGGCTCATCAGCCAGACCCCTCCGAACTCAGGATCGGTGCCATAGCGCTCGACCATCCAGTACGAGGAGGCTGTATAGCCGTTGTGCTCCTGCTGCTCCTCACCATCGGTGAAGCCAGGACCAAAGTTGGGGAAGCTCAGGTAAGAGCCTGCCTTCTGGTAGAGAAACGGGCTATTCTTCCAGTACTGGGCGTTCTCGTCGCTGAACACGGAGGTGCCGCTACCCCTATAGTGGGGCAGCAGATGGGCGTTGATCCTTCCCCCTGATGGGGTAGCACTACTCAACTCCAGGACCATCCCACCCTGGTCTTCCAAGACGACCCGTATCAGATCATTGCTCAGAACCGTAGCATTCCGACTCTCCCACAACCTCAAACGACGAATATCCATAACACTCTCCTCAAAATCTCATACAAGCAGGGTGATAAAAATACCCCAACACAGTATACTGATACAAGAAACAAAGTCATAGCTCAAGGAGAACCACCATGATTTCCAAGAAGGACCAACTCTTCAATCTTACTACAGCCAACACCACCTATCTTTTTGCCATAACAGAGACAGGTCACCTTGAGCATCTCTACTATGGCAAAAAACTGAGGGAGGGATCACTCTCCCATGCAGCCCTTGCCGAGAAACGAAGCCTGGGCATCGGGACAGGCACTGCATACAGCAGTGACAACCCGACACTTTTTTTGGGAAACCTCCGCATGGAATATTCTACCATGGGAAAAGGTGATTGTAGAGAGAGTTTCATCGACATTGAGTACGGAAGAGGCATGCAGAGCCTCGATTTTGTGGTCAAAAGCTACCGTATCATCCCAGGCAAGCCCCGAACCTTCAGCGGGCTGCCCGAATCCTATGGGGACAAGAGCACCTGCACAACCTTGGAGATCACCCTCAAGGAGGCGAGTCTGCCCATCCGCCTCGCCCTGACCTACACCATCTTTGAGGACAGCGATGTCATCACACGTCGGGCGACCGTCTATAACGACAGCGACCGCATGATCCTCATCAGAAACCTTGCGTCGCTGCAGCTCGACCTCAACGGCGATGACTGGAACCTCGTCACCTTCGACGGTGCATGGGCGCGCGAGCGCTATATGCATGAGAGGCCCCTACAGAGGGGCATCATCATCAACGACAGCAAGACAGGGGTAAGCTCTGCCGAGCACAACCCCTGCATCTTCCTCACCAAAGCCGACGGCGAATGCATAGCGACCAACCTCATCTACAGCGGCAACCACCGCGAGGTGGTTGAGACCTCCCCCTATGGGAAGATAAGGGTACTCACCGGCATCAACCCACATCAATTCAGCTGGGAACTCAGTGCCCAGGATCGCTTCCAAAGCCCGGAGGCAATCCTTACCTACTCCCCCAAGGGAATGAACGGCGCCAGCCAGAACTTCCATCACTTCATCAACAACCACATCATCAGGGGCGAATGGAAGTTCCGTGAGAGACCAGTGTTGGTGAACAACTGGGAAGCCACCTACTTCAACTTCACCGAGGACAAGCTCATCAGCCTCGCACGCCAGGCCTCAAGTCTGGGAGCCGAGCTTTTTGTCCTCGATGATGGATGGTTCGGCATTCGCAACGACGACACCACCAGCCTTGGCGACTGGACAGTAAACCCCAAGAAGCTCCCTTCTGGCCTGGGAGGCCTCTCCTTGGAGATCCACAGGATGGGCATGATGTTCGGCCTCTGGGTGGAGCCTGAGATGGTCAACATCGAAAGCCAGCTCTACAGGAAGCACCCCGACTGGATGGTAGCCATCCCTGGGCGCAAGCCCAGCGTCGGGCGCAACCAGTACCTGCTGGACCTCACTCGAGCCGATGTACGCGACTACCTCTTCACCACCCTATCGGAAACCTGGCACCTCGCTGACGTGAACTACATCAAGTGGGATATGAACCGAACCTTCAGCGACATCTACAGTGCAAATCCCGAGATCCGCAACCATGGGGAGTTCCTCCACCGCTATGTGCTGGGCCTCTACGACCTGCTTTCGCGCCTGGTAGCAGCCTTCCCCCACGTACTGTTCGAATCCTGTGCAAGTGGAGGCAACCGCTTTGACCTGGGAATGCTCTGCTATATGCCCCAGACCTGGACGAGTGACAATACCGATGTCCTGTGCAGGCTCTACATCCAGGAAGGCACCAGTTGTGGCTATCCCCTCTCCACGATGGGAAGCCATGTCAGCGCCTCTCCAAACCACCAGACACTGAGAAGAACCGATCTGGAGTCGCGCTTCAACATCGCAGCCTTCGGAGTGCTGGGGTACGAACTGGACCTCACCAAGGTCAACCACCAGCAAAAGGATGCCATCAAGGCACAGATAAGCTTCTACAAGGCACACCGTTCCCTGTTGCAGTATGGCACCTTCACCCGGGTCAAGCTGGCCAACAGCAGTTCAAACCAGGTGGTCTGGGCGGTTGCAAGCAAGGACAGGAGCGAGTTGCTGGTGCTGTTCGCACAGAAGCTCAACCAGAGCAATCCCGGCAGTGACTGCCTGAGGATTGAGGCGGTCGACCTGAAGGCTACCTATGAAGTCTTCCCCCGACAGCAGAAGATCGACATCAGGGTATTTGGGGACCTGGTAAACCTCATCAGCCCTGTTGCCATCAAGGAGGGGGGCATCGCCCAGGCCACCCTGAGCAAAGCCCTCTCCCTGGACAGCGAAGTCGAGCACTACCGTGTCAGCGGCGAACTGCTGGCCCATGCGGGCATCATGCTCAACCAACAGTTCGGGGGAACCGGCTATGACGCGGAAACACGAGTGCTGGGAGACTTCGGTAGCCGGATATACATCTGCAAGAAGATCGACTAGAAATCGAGCAGAGCCGAGATCTCTTCCTCACTGACAGACCTCTGGTAGTTCGCTCGCACAAACTTCAGATGCTCAGCACTACCATAGAGGATGGCACCCACCAGAGTGCCATCCCTGAGGAAGTACGCCTCATACCTATCGCCACTATCCTTGCTCAAGGCAGTGCCTGTAACATCACCGACACTGGTAACCAAGAGATCATCATCCTTGAACCGGGTGAAGAGTACAGGCTCCTTGTAGCGTGTTTCCTCCCCTGTCAGGTTCGCCAGGACTGTCTCGGCCATGGCAAGGGCGACTGGCACGATGCCCGGGATCTGACCCTCATACTCGGAGCAGTCCCCAATGGCATAGATATGCTCGTCACTAGTTTTCAGGTACTCATCGACCAGCACACCGCGGCGAGTCCTCAGGCCAGCCTCCTTGGCAAGCGTTATCTCAGGAGATACCCCAAGGGAGAGGATGAGGGTCCTGCAAGGGATCTCATCCGCTCCTTCCACCTCCAGTGCCACAAGCTTCTCCCAGCTGTCCAGCCTCTTTCCGATGGTCCTGACCCCCTCTCTGATGGCAATGCCCTCCCCCTCCAGCCTGGTCTTGAGCTTTGTTGCAGCTGCACTATCGAGCTGCTTTACCAGGATCCTGTCAGCGGCTTCACAGACAGTGACATCAAAGCCCTTCTTGTTGAGGCTCAGGGCAGTCTCAAGACCAAGCAGCCCACCTCCCAGCACTACGACAGGACTTCGTAATGTATCTCCAAGAAGCTGGGCATCATAGAAGGTGCGTAGCGTACACACCCCGTCAGTATTGGAGAAGATGTCCAAGGTGCGCGAACGGCTTCCTGTGGCGATGACAAGCTTGTCATAGGAGTAGCGTTCTCCATCAGAGGTCTCAACCTCCTTCCTATCTGGGAAGATAGCGGTGACCGGCTTCTTCACCAGATAGGGGGGATCGTTGTTAGTGATCAGATGGGAGAGCGCTTGCTTGTCATAGAGTGAGTGTGGCAACATAATCCGGCTGTAAAAGCCATGGGGCTCCTCTGCAAACAGCGTCACCTCCAATCCTTTATTTGTAAGTTTCTGGGCTAGGGTAGCTCCGGCAACTCCATTTCCTATTATTACTATATGCATACTATACTACCTCTTAAATATCCTCTAAACCTACTGAAAACAGAGCTCTCTGTCCATGAAACAGAGGGGTCAAACTCACAATTAGGTACGCACTTGCCCCAAACCTCTTCTTAGCGGTAGTATGCTCACCATGGAAACACAACTCATCTATATCCAAGAGAGCACAGCGGCACAGAGGGAGAACCAAGCGTATATCCTCCAATGTCAGGCTGTACGCAGGTCTGTCTTCGTCGTAGGACAGGGCGTCCATGAAGAGGTTGACTTCGATGGCAAGGACACAGTGTGTGCCCACCTTCTGCTGATGTTTGCCAATGAGGCTGTGGGAACCTTGAGGATCCGAAGGACCGACGAGGGAACCAAGCTTGAGCGCATCGCTGTCCTGGCGAAGCATAGGGGAATGCAGTTTGGCAAGTTGTTGGTAGAAACTGCCCTCGCCCTTGTCCCTGGCAAGGTATACCTGCATGCCCAGACCCGAAGCCAAGGGTTCTACCAGAAGGTCGGCTTCATTGTTGAGGACCCGACCATCTACTTTGAAGATGACATCCCCCACGTCACCATGATCTGGCCCAAAGGCCAAGGAGTCTTGCCTTGCACCATAACAACACGATAGTAATAGCAGGGGCAGGGGTATTCGGCACAGCTATGGCCGAACGCCTCTCCTGGAACAGGAACAATACCGTCATCCTCTGGAGCATCGAGGAGGATGTGGTACTGGATATCAATCGCAACCACCGCAACACCAAGTACTTCCCTACCCATTTCCTCAATACCAGCATCAGGGCAACAGGAGACAAGGCAATCTTCAGCTCTGCCGACTGCATCCTGCTGGTCATCCCCTCCAAGGCCATCGTCTCCTTCACCGAGGAGATCAAAGCGATGACCAAAGAGGATTGCATGGTCATCAACCTTGCAAAGGGCATGAGTGATGACGGTGCCTTCATCACAGAGCAGATTCCCTTTGCCAGGACTGCCAGCATGAAAGGACCTACCTTTGCCATAGAGGTGCTCCATGGCCTGCCCTCCTCCTTCACCTTCGGAGGGAACAGGAGTGATTACCTGGACTTCAAGCATTTCATCCTGCCTGAGACAGGTCTCTACCTGGACTATACCCAGGATATCCGTTCGGTCGAACTGATGAGCATCCTGAAAAACATGTACGCCATCGCAATTGGGTTGGTATCGGGGCGGTTCAACTCGCCCAATGTGGACTTTCTCATCTACACCAAGGCGGTCAACGAGATGAGGCGCTTCCTCTCCCTCTTCGAGTGTGAGACAGAGACCATATTCCGCTACTGCGGCATTGGGGACCT
>CAZTXW010000116.1:0-6056 GCA_964617345.1 uncultured Sphaerochaeta sp.
AAGAAGACCTTCATGATGAGCAGCTCCATCATGATCATCGGTGGTTTCACCATGATCTTCACCTGGATCCTTGCTGTTGAGCAGGTACCTGTCGCCATTGCAGGTTTTCTGATCAACTCCAATATCCCTACCTGGGCGGTCTTCCTTCTCTTGGATATCATTATCCTCCTGTTGGGAACCTTCCTGGATGTCACCCCCTGTATCCTGCTTATCAGCCCGATACTCCTGCCGGTGATGCAGCAGTTCGGCATGAGTGAACTGCAGTTCGGTGCCATCATCATCGTTGGCCTTGCCATCGGTCTGGTCACCCCTCCTGTGGGGATGTGCCTCAATGTGGCAAGCAAGATTTGCAATATGGAAATTGTCGAGATATTCAAGGCAGCCCTCCCGTTCATCTTCTGCAACGTCATTGTTTTGCTGCTGATCACCTTTATTCCTGAACTGAGCATGTGGTTGCCATCCTTCATAGGATGACAAAGGAGCTATATATGACACTGCGCGAACGAATGAAACAAGGCCCGGTATTTGGTATAACCTGCTTTACAGCAGCTGCCTGTGCCGTCGAAGTAATAGGGGCCTGGGGATATGACTTTGTCTATCTCGATCTTGAGCACTGTCCCCTCGATGGGCCCAATAACATGGAGAAGCTCATCATGGCGGCAAAGCTTGCCAAGATTCCCTCGGTTGTCAGGGTAACTGGAATCGATGAGGTGGAGATTCGCAAGGTCCTGGAGATGGGTGCTGAAGGGATAGTTGTACCCCATACCCGCACTAGGGAAGATGCCCAGCAAATGGTCAGGGCCGCCAAATTTCCCCCGATGGGAAGGCGTGGTGGTGAGTCCAATGTCCGTAGTGCTGGTTTTGGAGGACCGGGATTCTCCTGGGCCGACTATGTGGCAAAAAGCAATGCCGACACGCTGGTCATTCCCATGGACGAGGACTTTGAGTTCACCGACAACCTTGATGAAATCCTCGATGTACCTGGTGTCGATGCAATAAATTTTGGTCCTATCGATTACTCGCTCTCCATCGGGGCCAAGGTAGGCTACGCCACCGAGGACACTCGGGTCGCTGATGCGTACACCAAGCTGGAAGAGGGCTGTAGGAAACGAGGGATCGCTGTCATGTGCCCTGTTGTTCCTGGCACAAAGGAAAATATTGAGGCAGCTATTACAAGAGGTATCAATATGTTGATACTTGGAAATGACATGTACCACCTGCAACAGGCATTGAAGAGTATGAAGATCGATGCCATCGATCCTATCAGGGGTAAAAACTAAGATTAATAACTAAGGAGTTATACACATGGATATTCGTTATTCAACCGGAAAGGAAGCATTCAAGAGAATGACCACAGAAGAAATCCGAGAGGAATTTCTCATCACCGACATCTTCAAGGAAGATGATGTAACAGCAGTCTATTCTCACATTGACCGCATCGTTACCATGGGTGCAATGCCTGTGGGGAAGAAGCTTGATTTGGCTATGAACATCGATGCCATGGCTGATTTTGGCGTTGACTTCTACCTGCAGAGACGTGAACTTGGAATCATCAACATCGGAGGAGACGGCATCGTCGAGGCTGATGGGGTTACCTACGATATCGTAAGCCTCGATGGCCTCTACCTGCCCATGGGAACCAAGAAGGTTCTTCTTGCAAGCAAGGATGCAAAGAATCCCGCCAAGTTCTACATGAATTCTACCCCAGCCCACCACGCTTTTCCCGCCAAGCACATCGTCTTTGCCGATGCAAAGCATGTACCTGCCGGCTCTTCTGAGATGAGCAATGCTAGGATCATCAACCAGTATATCCACCCAGACGTACTCGATACCTGTCAGCTCTCGATGGGCCTTACCCAGCTTGAGAAGGGTAGCGTATGGAATACCATGCCAGCTCACTCCCACGAGCGCAGGATGGAGGTCTATTTCTACTTTGACATCCCCAGTGACCAGACCTTGTTCCACTTCATGGGCGAGCCACAGCAGACAAGGCACGTTGCAATTCACAACGAGCAGGCTATCATCAACCCATCATGGTCAATCCATAGTGGTGTTGGGACAAGTAACTATACCTTCATCTGGTCCATGTGTGGTGAGAACCGCACCTATACCGATATGGATGGTATCAAGACCGAGGATTTGAGGTAGGAGCATACGATGGATCATAAAGATATGTTGTCCCTTACGGGAAAGGTAGCCTGGGTAACCGGAGCTTCCTATGGAATTGGCTTTGCCATTGCCAGTGCGTATGCACAGGCAGGGGCAAAGATTGCCTTCAATGACATCAACCAGGAGTTGGTTGACAGGGGCCTTGCTTCCTACAAGGAAGCTGGCATTGCAGCGAGGGGCTATGTATGTGACGTAACTGACGAGGGCGCGGTCATCAGGACCAACGCCCTCATCACAGAGGAACTTGGAGCAGTGGATATCCTGGTAAACAATGCCGGGATCATCCGCCGTACCCCCATGCACGAGATGGAGGTCGCTGACTGGCGCAAGGTCATCGATATCGACCTGACTGCCCCCTTCATCGTAGCCAAGGCTGTCCTTCCCTCCATGATGGAGAGAAAAAGTGGCAAGATCATCAACATCTGTTCGATGATGAGCGAGCTGGGGCGAGAGACTGTCAGTGCATATGCAGCTGCCAAGGGAGGGCTCAAGATGCTGACGCGCAACATCTGCAGTGAATACGGCAAGTACAACATCCAGTGCAACGGCATTGGACCCGGGTATATCGCCACGGCCCAGACAGCTCCCTTGAGGGAGAAGCAGGCCGATGGAACGCGCCATCCCTTTGACAGTTTCATCATTGCCAAGACTCCTGCCGAGAGATGGGGAACGCCCGAGGATCTGACAGGTCCGGCCCTTTTCCTTGCTTCCGGTGCCTCTGATTTTGTCAATGGTCATGTCCTGTATGTTGATGGAGGTATTCTTGCCTACATCGGTAAACAGCCCTAATCACTGACGTTTACGCTCAAAAGCCCCTCTTCTTTCGATTGAATCGAGAAAAGAGGGGCTTTTTTCTTGTGGTACCCTGCTGTGATTCTATGCAAGAATACACCCTTATTTTGTGGAATACCTTTGTTTTTTATGGTGAAATTATCATTTCCTTAAGAAAATTGTGATGAAATCATGAAAGAATGAGATTTAGCGAAAGGTGTTTTTGAAAGCGTATCAAGCACTTCGAAATTGAAATATTGTTTCATAAACAAAATAGTCAAATATTTATCTAATAAGCAATTGGAATTTGAAAATTTCCAAAACAGCAGGATTTTCATTGACACATACCCTTCTAACAGCTACGATTTCAACGTCTATACGAAGAAAAAGAAAAGAATTGAAAAGAGGAGTCATGAATGGCTAAGAACAAACCCAAGTATGTCTATTTTTTTGGCTCCGGAGATGTCGATGGAACATCCCAGATGAAGGAAATTCTCGGTGGCAAGGGCGCTAACCTTGCAGAGATGACCAGCATCGGGCTTCCCGTCCCTCCGGGCTTTACGATCAGCACCGAAGCGTGCGCATATTACAGCGCCAACAAGGAAACCTACCCTGAAGGAATGCGTGAAGAGGTACTTGAGAACCTTGCAAAACTGGAAAAAAAGATGGGCGCCAAACTTGGGGATGCAAAGAATCCCTTGCTCGTATCGGTTCGTAGTGGAGCCGCTTCATCCATGCCTGGCATGATGGACACTATCCTCAACCTCGGCCTCACCCCCGTTTCCGTCCAAGCCCTCATAGCAAAGACAAACAATGCCCGTTTTGCATGGGACAGCTACCGACGCTTTATCCAGATGTTCGGTGATGTCGTCATGGGGGTCCCTCACCATGAGTTTGAGACTGCCTTGCAGGATGTGAAGGATGCAAAGGGCGTAGAGTTGGACACCGACCTTGACAGTGACGACCTCCAGGAACTTATCAAGCGCTATGAACGGATCTACAAGCGACATACCGGTGATTCTTTCCCCACCGACCCGATCGACCAGATGTTCAAGGCCATCAATGCCGTTTTCCACTCCTGGAACAACGAACGTGCCATCAAGTACCGCCAGATGAATGATATCCGTGGGCTTCTGGGCACTGCTGTCAATATCCAGAGCATGGTCTATGGAAACATGGGCGATACCAGTGGAACTGGTGTAGCCTTTACACGCGACCCTTCAACGGGGGAGAACAAGTTCTACGGTGAGTACCTCATGAATGCCCAGGGCGAAGATGTCGTGGCAGGTATCAGGACTCCAAAGACCATCGATACCCTCAAGGATGTGAACCCCAGTGTATACCAGCAGTTGGTTGATATCCGCTCCACCCTCGAAAAGCACTACCATGACATGCAGGATGTTGAATTCACCATCCAGGAGGGGACACTGTACATGTTGCAGACCCGCAATGGTAAGCGAACCGTGTTCAGCTGGTTGCGAACTCAGGTGGATATGGTCAACGAAGGACTCATCTCCAAGGAGACTGCAGTAAGCCGTGTCCCTTCCAGTGAGTTCGGCAAGCTCTTCGCCCCTGTCCTTGACGTCAAGAGCATTCGTGACCAGGGTCTTACAGAGGTAGCCCGTGGTTTGAACGCCTCACCCGGTGGTGCATCGGGTCAGATCTACTTCACCGCTTCCAAGGCAGAACAGATGGCTGCAGAGGGTAAGGATGTAATCCTGCTCCGGTCTGAGACCAGTCCTGAAGATATCGGTGGTATGGCAATATCAAAGGGCATCGTCACCAGCCGTGGTGGGATGACCAGCCATGCCGCAGTCGTTGCCCGAGGCATGGGCTGTCCTTGTGTCTCAGGAGCATCGGACCTTCGCATCAACGAGGAGAAGAAATTCGTTGATATTCATGGCACCAAGCTCCATGAAGGCGACTTCATGTCCATCGACGGCTTCACCGGTGCGATCTACGCATCAAAGATTCCTGTCAGGGCTTCTGAGATAGTGCAGGTGCTCAATGGGAACATGAAGGAGTCCGAATCCACTATCTTCAAGAATTACAAGACCTTCATGGGATATGTGAATGAACTGAAGACCCTTGGAGTCTATGCCAATGCCGATTCCCCCACTGACACCAAGATGGCTGTCGCACTTGGGGCAGAAGGAATCGGGCTGTGCAGAACCGAGCATATGTTCTTTGGTGGAAGCCGCGTCATGTCGATTCGGAAGATGATCCTTGCCAACAACGTTGTAGAACGTGAGAAGGCCCTTGCAGAGCTGCTTCCGATGCAGCGCAAGGATTTTGAGGAGATTTTCACCGAGTTGCATGGCAGACCTGCCACTGTTCGCTTGCTTGACCCTCCCTTGCATGAGTTCCTTCCCAACGACCACACCAGTCGTCATGAGCTTGCATTGCAGATGGGCCTTACTGTCGAGGAGGTTGCACAGAAGTCAGCAGCCCTGCATGAGTTCAACCCCATGCTCGGCTTCCGTGGTTGCCGCCTGGCCATCATCTATCCTGAGATCTTGAGGATGCAGGTGAGGGCAATCATCGAAGCTGCCATCAATGTGAAGCGCAAGGGCGTTGTGGTACATCCTGAAATCATGATCCCCCTGGTAGGCCACTACAAGGAGTTCGTATTCTGCAAGAAGGTCGCCCTTGAGGTAATCGAGGATATCTTTGAGGAGCAGGGTCTGAAGGTCGAGTTTAAGATCGGAACCATGATCGAGGTTCCTCGTGCTGCAATTACTGCTGATGAGATCGCCAAGGATGCTGAATTCTTCAGTTTCGGTACCAACGACCTTACACAGATGGCCTGTGGTTTCAGCCGTGATGACGCTTCCTCGTTCCTCGGACCCTATGTCAATGATGTGGACAAGCAGTTCTATGACTACGACCCGTTTGCCACCATCGACATCGATGGAGTAGGCAAGCTGGTACAGATGGCCAGTGATCTGGGACGAAAGACCAACCCCGACATCAAGCTGGGTATCTGTGGTGAGCATGGTGGAGATCCCAAGAGTATTGCATTCTTCAATACTGTAGGGTTGGACTACGTCTCCTGTTCTCCTTTCCGTGTACCCATTGCAAGGCTTGCTGCAGCACAGGCTGCGATCATTGCCAAG
>CAZTXW010000117.1:0-5994 GCA_964617345.1 uncultured Sphaerochaeta sp.
ACCATCGGCATGACTATCATGCGATAGATCGTAAAGTCATTGCAGCCATCAATCTTGGCAGCATACTCAAGTTCCAGTGGTATGGCCTTCATGAAGCCTGCAAGGATGAATACAGTGGAAGGCAGTCCCATTGCCATGAAGATCAGGATGACCGACCAACGGGAGTTGATCAGGCCAAGGGTCTTTACCAGGAGGAACAACGGGATGATGGCTGCCTTGAGGGGCAGCATGATCCCGCTTAGGAAGATCATGTATACCAAAGTATTGCCCTTGTAGGTATATCGGGCTATGCCATAGGAAGCCATGGAACCGAAAATCAGGACAAATGTCATGGAGACAGTGGTGACCAAGAGGCTGTTGGCAAAGTAGCCGGAGAAACCCTTGTCGACCCAGACGGTCTTGAAGGTTGCGAAGGAAAAGGCTTCAGGGAAGGCAAAGGGAGTAGTCAGGATGGCTCTGTTTGACTTGAAGGAACTGAGGAACATGTTCAGCAGAGGATAGAGGATCAACAGGACATAGCCACTCATGATGGCAATGGCAATGGTAATGAATATCTTTTTTCCGAGTGTGGAGCCTCGGTAACGCAAATCGGTTATCATAGCTGCACCTCCTTGCGCTTCGTGACAAATACGGACAGGAGCGACGTGGCGAAGGTCAGCACATAGATGACCAACCCTATTGCAGAGCCTATTCCTATCTCAGGGCTCCCTGCATCTATGGAGCCGAAAGCAGTCCTGTAAAACAGGGTACCGATGGTATCGGTTGAGTAGTTGGGTGCTCCATCCAAGCCTGTCATGGTGTAAATCTGTTCGAAAACATTGAGGCTGCCTATGATGGTAAGCACCATGATGATGGTGATCGAGGGGATGATTAGGGGGAAGATGATCTTCCAGAACAGTTTCCATTCACCCACCCCTTCCAGGTAGGCTGCTTCCAGGCACTCCTGGGGGACACTGTCGATGGCTGCGAGAAAGACGAGGGAGGGAAACCCTACCCAACGCCAGATATTTACCAGTATGATCGTCGGTGTTGCCAAGTGTTCAAGGCCCAGCCAGGCCCTCTGCATATGGGCAAGGCCGGCAAGCTTGAGAAAGCTGTTGACCAGGCCCGATGGCTTGAGGTACATGCCCCAGAGAAAGCCGACGGCGACGATGGAAAAAAGGACAGGTATGAAGAATACCCGTTTGAAGAACTGGGCACCAGGGATGTTCCTGCTCAACAGATACCCGAAAAGAAGACCCAGGGAGTTCTGGATCAGGGTCGTGGAGAGAAACCAGGTCAGGTTGTTCTTCATCGCATTGAAGAACCTCTCCTGGTAGGGGAAGGTAAACAGCAGTCTCTTGAAGTTATCCAACCCTACGAAATCGAGGCGTATGAGTTGCCTCCATGAGAAGAGGCTGTTATAGAGCGACATGAATAGGGGTAGGAGGATAAAGATTCCTACAACCAACAGACCTGGGGTTATGAAGAAGAGTATCCACATTACTTTGCTGCGCTGGATTTGGTGCATGGCAGTTCCTTAGGTGTAACGATGAGAGAGTTCCCACAGGGTCTGTGCCCTGTGGGAATGGTAGCTATCTTATTTCTGGAAAGGCTTGTAATAGGAAGCGATACCGTCCTGTATCTGTTTCGCTGCCTGTCGTGGAGTAACCGTTCCTGCCATGACACCCTGGGCCGCTGCCTGCCAGAGAGAAGAGCCGGTTGGCTGCTGGTAGCGGAAGCCTACGAGGAAGAGGTATGGGGTTGCATTCTTCTGCAGCTCCAGTACACGGGAGATGAAAGGATCGGCTGAAGCATCAACACCTGGGATGGCAGAGACCATCTGCATCTCAGTGACCATTGCCTTGCCAAACTCTTTGCTTGAGAGGAACTTCAAAAACTTGACTGCAGCCTCTTTTTGCGGGGAGTTGGCATTCATGGCGAAGTTCATGTCAGCATAGACGGAAACGTAGGCAGGGTCGGAGGCTTTTTCGCTGGGAACCGCGAAAATGCCGAAGTCCAGATCAGGGTTCTGAGCCCTGAAGTATGCAGCCTCATAGGAACCTGCGATCAGGTGGGGGGACATCTCGTTGAAGAAGTTCGATCTCATGTCCTCATAGCTGATGCCCATATACATGTCAGGCATGTATTTGGTCAGACTCTTCATCTGCTCAATCATGCGGATGAAAGCAGGGTCTTCAAAATTCTTCTCACCTGCTATCACTGCGTTGTAGAAATCGGTTCCACCGTAGAAAGCTGCACCCATTCCACCAAGCAGGGTCTCAAGACACCATCCGTCCTTTGCACCGTTGCCCAAGGGGATATAGCCGGCCTTCTTGGCAGCCTCGAAGTTTTTGATCAGTTCATTCCACGTCTTGGGTATGGAAAGACCGAGTTCCTTGTAGATATCCTTGTTGTAGTACATGAAGACAGTCTGGCTGACAGAAGGACTGCCGTAGATCTTGCCGTCAGTGGGGCTCGTGGCTCCTAGCAGGGCATTCTCAGAGTAGTTCTTCAGTTCAGGCATCCATTTTTCCAGGGGTTCGAGGAATCCTGAGTCAGCAAAGGTTGCCAAACCCCCATATGCACGGCCCTGGAACACATCGGGACCTGCTCCCCCAGAGAGGGATGCAGAGAGGATGGTGTTGTACTCGGTGTTCTTGTGAGCCGTCTGCACGACCTTGATATCGGGATTGGCTGCTTCGAATAGGGCAATCTGACTTGCATAGAAGTCTACGTCTTCAGGTCTCCATGTCCAGAACTCAAGGGTGGTCGTATCCATTGCCTTGGTGGTCTTTTGTTCAGCTGTTCCTGCTGCAAAGAGCATGCTTGCAGTGCAGAGCAGGACGAACATGATCAAGAGGATGTGTTTTTTCATAGTGAGTCTCCTTTTTTTTGTAAGCAAAGTAGTTGCTTCCATACGAATTTTGCGCCAGCATCTCCCTATTGTCAAGGAAAACAAAAAAATATTTTAACCATAAAATTTCAATGATAAAAATAATTTTCAGAAATACAAGAACCATGCTATGCTGGATACATGAGTGGATGTTTGTATGTGCTCAAGCAGTTTCTGCCCAACTTGGCAGGAAGTGAGCGTAAAATAGCAGAGTTCCTATTGGCAAACCCAACGCAAGCCGTCTCCTTGGGTGTGCAGGATATTGCGTTTTCAGCAGGTTCAAGCTCCTCTGCCTGTATCAGGCTAGCCAACCACCTGGGGTACTCGGGATATTCGGCCCTAAGGATGGCCCTTGCCAAGGAGGTGTTCTCTTCAGAGCAGGAACCAGAGGATGTTCCCCTGCTGAAGATAACCGCCCTCTCCTCAACAGCAGAGATTGTGAACCAGGTCATACACAGTACCAGCAAAAGCATCCTGGCTCTGGAACAAAGGGTCGATATCAAGGCATTGGAAGGCTCTGTGAATACCATCATGCACGCTCACCATCGGGTGATAGCAGGGGTAGGGGCATCAGGAATTGTTGCCTCTGATCTTCAGCAGAAGCTCTCTCGGCTTGGACTGCACGCCCTCTATTCCCCTGACAGTGATATGCAGATAGTGGAGGCATGCGCCCTTTCAAAGAGTGATGTGCTGGTTGCCATCTCCTACTCAGGGGAGACCAGCAGTGTACTCAAGGTTGCCAGGGAGGCCAAGCGCAATGGCTCCTCAGTCATTGCCCTTACCCGCTTTGGTGGCAACTCCCTTTCTCGCATCGCCGATTGGACGCTCCATGTGGTAAACAGCGAGTCATTATTCCGAGAAGGGGCAACCCTTTCACGTTTCGGCCAGCTGTTGGTGGTGGACCTGATCTACACAACGATCCTTGTCCGTTCCCACACCAAGGTAGGAGATCTGGTAAAGCGTTCCTGGGAGGCGGTATCCCATGTGTCCGGATAGTGTGGACCAGAAGTACCGTGAAACATAAAATTGGCAAGGGGATTAGCCCCTTATATGATGGATATACCTAGAGGAGTTTGCATGCACATCATCATTGTCATAAAACAGGTGCCGGAAACCAGCGATGTCCAGATGGACAAGGAGACTGGGACCATGATCCGTAGCAGTTCAAAATCAATCGTCAATCCCCTGGACCTGTATGCCATCGAAGCTGCACTCAGACTCAAGGAGGAGCATGGGGGGAAGGTGACAGCCCTTACCATGGGCCCACCCAGCGCAGTGAAGGTCCTCAAGGAGGCCCTCGCCATGGGATGCGATGAAGCAGTCCACCTTTCTGACCGACTCTTCGGTGGCTCTGATACCTGGGCGACCTCCTATGTGCTTGCCAAGGCCATTGAGAAGCTGGGAATACCGGATCTGGTCATAGCTGGGGAGCGGGCCACCGATGGGGATACCTCCCAGGTGGGGCCTGCCTTGGCATCCTGGCTTGATATGGCCTTGGTCTCCTACGTCTCTTCGGTGGAGATCGTTGATACTACACATCTTCTAGCGGAGCGCTTGATCGAGGAGGGCTACCAGAGGGTGCGCACCTCCTTGCCCGCCCTGCTTACGGTGGTAAAGGAGATTGCCATCCCCAGGCTGCCGACCCTTTCGGGCAAGAAGCGCTCCCTTGCAGCAACCATTCCTGTCTGGGGTGCCAGGGATATTGATGCCGATCCTGCATGCATCGGCCTAGCAGGCTCTCCCACAAGGGTCGTGAAGATAGAGACTCCGAGTGTGACACGCCACTGTACTGTTGTACACGCCGGTGATGATGCATCGATCACCGATGCAGTCGATGCACTCTTCCTGTTTCTTGAGGAACGGAATCTACTACCAGAAATAGGAGCAAACCATGGATGAAGTCTGGATTGTCGCTGAAACGCTCGAAGGGAAGATCAAGGAGGTCTCCTTTGAGCTTCTTGCCCGAGCAAGGGCCCTCTCCGATACGTTGGGAGTAAAGTTGGGCTCTGTCGTGTTGGGCTACCAGGTTGAACAGGAAGAGCTGCAAAACCTGATAAGTCATGGCAGTGATGTCGTATACGCAGTCGATGATAGCAGGCTGGCATCCTTTGGGTGCGAGCGGTATGCCAATGCCTTGGGACATTTGATCGCTATGCACCAGCCACAGATAGTGATAGCCGGGGCTACGACCATGGGAAGGACACTCATGCCCTATGTTGCGGTAAAGGCCCATGCCGGGCTTACCGCTGACTGTACGGATTTGACAATAGAAGAGAGCACAGGCAACCTGCTGCAGACGCGCCCTGCCATTGGGGGGAATATCATGGCAACCATCAGGACAGCGGACCATCGCCCCCAGATGGCGACGGTCCGACCCCATTCGATGCGTCCGCTTGCCTCTGATCCAGGTAGGAAAGGGACTATCGAGCATGTCAGTTTTGCCCCTGCGTGGGATGATAGGCGTGTTGAGGTCCTGGGTATCCGCAAGATCGATGACCAGCAACTCTCCATTGAGGAGGCTGAAATAGTTGTCTCAGGGGGGAGGGGGCTGAAGAAGCGTGAGAACTTTTCCCTCATACAGCAGCTTGCTAAAAGCCTTGGAGCACAGGTAGGGGCTAGTCGTGATGCGGTGGACCGAGGATGGGCAAGCTATCCCCACCAGGTGGGGTTGTCCGGCAAGACAATCTCCCCACGCCTGTATGTTGCAGTTGGTATCTCCGGTGCTGTGCAGCACCTTGCCGGCATCAAGACAGCAGAGTGCATTGTGGCAATCAATTCGGATGAGAGGGCGAATCTCCTCGACATAGCTGACTTTGCCATTGTTGGGGACCTGTTTGCAATCCTCCCAGAGATAGAGCGTCGCCTTGCGCAAAGGAGCAGGTCATGAGTAGTACCTATACCCGTCTCACACAAGATATCCTGAAGGACCTGCAGCAGATTGTAGGATCCAGGAATATGATAACCGACCTGGAGAAGATGGAGCACTACAGCCATGATGAGACCAGCGTCACCGAGTATGCCCATATGCCTGAGGTGGTGCTTACCCCCACCACTGTAGAGCAGGTGGCATCTATCATGAAACTCGCATCGAGGCATGTGATCCCTGTCACCCCAAGGGG
>CAZTXW010000118.1:0-5973 GCA_964617345.1 uncultured Sphaerochaeta sp.
AGACCCAGCTATGATCATGAACCCGGGGAAGATCATCTGGTAGGGAAGTAGGAAGAATCACCTATCAGATCACTGCCTTCACACCTGCCTGTAGTATTCGCTGGACAAAGAGAGGGCAACCTTTTACTATTGGCTCATCATGGAACAAGCCACCTACCTGCTGCTGCTCAACGAACGCCTCAAGAAAGAAATCCTCTCCCTCCCTGCAAAGGAGCGGGAACGGATGCTGGAGAAGTTGTCTTTCTTGGAGAACGGCATGTGGGATGCGGGTGTGCGGGTCAAGAAACTCAAGGGCCCATCGAACAAGGTGATCTTTGAAGCTCGGATCAGTAAGGGAGATCGGCTCATCTTTACCCTCGGAAGAGACGGCAAGCGCACCTGCATCTACCTCTGGGCGGCGGTCCATCATGACAACATCAGCTCAAAGGCCCGGTCAATCTTTCCTGATAACGCACCGTTCCTACAGTTCGAAACCACCAGCGAAGAGACCTTTGAAGAGCTGGTCATCGATACCCTCCCTGATGATCTGTTTACCCAGGAATCGATCGAACAGAAGGTCCTGGAAGATTATGGGCCGCAGAAATGGATGGATATCGGTGAGGATCAGCTGCAAAGGCTGCTGGGGAAAAACAATCCCGACTTCTTTGAACTCTTTCTCTATCTCACCGGAGAGCAACAGGAAGTGCTCAACCAAAAACCCCCTGTACTCCTGTCGGGGACCGCAGGCAGTGGCAAGACCACACTGGCTGTCTACTACCTGCTTAAGGGCAGTCATACCGGTCAGGATGTGCTGTTCGTAACCTGCAGCCATTTTCTCAGGGACTATTCAGAAAACCTCTACCGAGGCTTGCTCGTACACTCCCCCCTGGAGCACAAAGGAGGAACTGTTCGCTTCTCCATGCTGCGAAAGCTGGTCTTGGAGATACTCGCTGCAGCAGGAGAGTACCCGGACCTGAAGCGGGAGGTGGACCTCAAAGCTTTCTCTGAGATATTCAGCCGGCACTCCCTTGCAAAGAAGTATGATGCCGAGCTGGTCTGGGAGGAGATTCGATCCATCATCAAGGGGGCCAATCCTCCTGTGAGCCTCAACCATTACCGGTTTCTTATCTCATGCTACCTGAACAATACCCTCACTACTATCCAATTGCGCCAGCTGAAAGATGCCCTACTGGCTCTGAAACCGTATGATTTCGTTAGGAAATTTGAAAGGATCATAGAAAAGAAGAGCTCCTACATGGATTTTACAGGTTTTGTACAACACCTCAGTTTGCCCAATCAGCAAAGTGACTACGACACCTTTGCCTTGGTCCTCACTGAGATAGTGAGAATCCTGCAGACAAAGGAGAGCCATCTCTCCTCCCCGCTACTCACCCTACAGGAATATAGCGAGCTTGGGAAAAAAAGGGCTCCCAACTTCCTCTACGACCGAGAGGAGATCTACAGCATCGCCCAGTATTACCAGGCTCAGCTGGAGGCCGAGAAGCGCTTTGATGAAATCGATCTCTGTAGAAAGGCGATAGTAGCTTTGGAGCAACTTGGTGATCAGTTCCAGTGGGACTTGGTGGTAAGCGACGAGGTGCAGGATTTTTCAGACATCCAGCTCACCCTCCTGTTCAAGCTTTCTAAAAAACCAGGTGCCCTTGTCTGTGCAGGGGATCCCAAGCAGATCATCAACCCCAGTGGCTTCCGCTGGGAGGAGCTGAAAAACCGCTTCTATGAACAAGGCCTGCCGGTTCCTGAGGTTCAGCACCTGCATCTGAATTTCCGTTGCGTCGGCAGTGTTGTCAGGCTTTCCAATGCCTTGCTCTCCCTCAAGCAGCAGCTGGTGGGTATCAGCGGGCACGAACGGATGGAAGAGTGGAAATTCAATGGCCGTCCACCCTATCTCCTGCATGGCATCCCTGAGGTGGAGATGAGCGGTGAGGTAGCCGCTACGGCAGCCGGACAGGTAATTCTCGTTCGCAGTGAGAGTGAGAAACGAAAGTTGATCAAGAGCCTGGGAACCGAGCTCGTATTCACCATCAATGAAGCGAAGGGCTTGGAGTTTGACACCGTATTGTTGTGGAAGTTCTCTTCCGATGCAAAATCAGCGGATATCTGGCGCAAGATCCAGGCGGAAAACTTCCTTGAGGAGAAGCACCATCCCTTGATCAGGCACGAGATTAACCTTCTCTATGTGGCGGTGACCAGGGCAAGAAATACCCTGATAATCTATGATGGATCGCGTCCTTCTCCGGTATGGCAGGTAGAGGCACTCGCTCCGCATCTCTTCATCACTGCGGAAAAGTCCGCTCTGAAGCAGATATGGAAACGAGTCTCGACGGTAAAGGAGTGGAACGATCAGGGCGACTACTTCTTTGAGCGGGAGTACTATTCGGTCGCCTCCGAGTGTTATCGCAACAGTTCCAATGATGCAATGTTCGATGTGTGCCAAGCATACATCAAGAGAGGTGAGAAGCTCTATCTTACATCCGCTGAGCTGTTCCTGAAACGAGGACGAAAATCTGAGGCAGCCCAGGATTACGAGGCTGGGCTCGCTTATCACAAGGCCCTTCCCCTGTGGAAAGATCTGAAACGCAAGGACCGTATTGTCCCATGCGAAATATCCCTACTTGAGACGAAGGGCAAGTATGCTGAGGCCGCTGATCTCTGGGTACGGTTGAAACGCTTTGACAAGGCGGTGGAGAACTGGGAAAAAGCTAAGGCGTTCTCCAAGCTCGGCTCCTATTATTTCAAATTGCGTTCGTATAGCCTGGCAGGAGAAAATTATGCACATGCTGGACAATTTCTGGATGCAGCTCTTTGCTACAAACGATTGAAACAGGTGAAGAAGGCAGCAGATTACTATGTGGCAGGTGGCGATTATGCCTCAGCTGTTCCTCTCTATACACGGCTGAAAGCCTGGAATGATGTGCTTGCCTGTCATACTGCCCTTGGTGATCATTATCAGGGGGGCGCCTTACATGAGAAACGTAAGGATTATCCGTTGGCAATCCAGGAGTTCATCCTTTATGCCAATGGATCGAAGAAGCAGAAACAGCAACTTCTGGATGAGGCTCGAAAGATGCAAAGCGTTTCCCGGTCGATGGTCAAGGCCGGTGTACGGTACGCCGCCCTTTCGCATCATAGGGAAGCTGCTGCCTTGTTCTTCGATAAAAAACAGTTCGATTTGGCCGCAGAGCAGTATCTGCAGGCCGGGCAGAAGAAGTCTGCCGCCATCTGCTATGCCTCTTCCGATAGGACAGAGCAGGCCATCGCTCTGTATGAGGAGATTGGGGATGAGGATTCCTACCTTGAGGTGATTTCACTCCTTCGCTCACGTATGCACAAAGGGTATCGGTATGACCAGAATCAGATTCGAGCATGTTATGAGACCGCTGAATTTCATTACAGGAAGAAGCAGTACAACAAAGCGCTCACCCGTTATATTGCCGTGAACGACTCTGATGGTGTGGTAAAGTCTGCTCTGCATGTTGAGGGTCGCGACGAGGAAGTGCTCGAATTTTTCATGTATAGGGAAAAAGCTGATAAGGGGATCGATTTCCTTTCTAGAAAAAAGGGGCTTTCCATCTCCAAAGAGTATTTGGAGGGCCTTCTCAGGAGGACAAGAGAGAGATCGACTGGGAAATTGAACTTCGATACATTCGAGCAGATACTCCTTGAGCTTCTATCAAAACTTCGTACAGAGAATACCCCCTACGATCTTTCGCCCATCATACTGGATTACCTTGCATCATTTGAGATGCTCTACCAAGTGGATAGGGCACCCAAAGCCTTCATCGATCTGGTCATCGAAGCAGAGTATCTCAACCATATATTCCTGATCACCAACAATAGTCTGTATCTTGACTTGCCCTTCATCGAACGGTTCAAAAAACAGCTTCAAACCCGTGCTATTGCTTTTGACAATCCACTTCTCAAAGCACTTGCCCAGCAGAGTCTTCCTCCTACATTGGATCCGGTGCTGCAAGACCTGAGGATCGATATGCACAACTATCTGCTGTTCAGTCTCTCCGACGCACGATTTGGAGAAGCACTCGAGTTCCTCAACAAGAATCGAGTGGATTTTACAAAGAGAGTGGGTTTTTGTTTCAGGGCAGGAAGGTTGAAAGATGCGGCATTCTTGAATGAACAGGTCGGTAAATATAAGCGAGCAGGTGAGATATACCAGGATAATGGTGATCATTCTGATGCGCTGCGTTGCTACACAAAAAGTGATTATTTGCCTGGTATGGCAAAAATGTATGAAGCGATGCATCAGCTTGATGAAGCCCTTGCTGTATATGCCCAATTGGGTAAGAGCGCTGCGATGAACAGGATACAGAAGAAGATTGATAGGCAGAAGTTCATCCAGAAAGAACTCTTCTAGAGGGAAAGCTAAGCTGAGGAAATGAGATATGTATCGGTTTCAAGCTTGATAATCTTGGAATCTATTGGAAGTATTGGATTCTTCCATTCATCCAGCAAATTCTTCATCCTTTCATCACATTTGCATGCTAAGCTACTTCCATGATCAATACCCACCGCCTCAAGGCTCTCAATCATACGGAACTAAATGCCAATGGCAGCTATGTTGTCTATTGGATGCAAGCATCCCAACGCATCATAGACAATGATGCACTTGCCTATGCCATACAGATTGCCAATGCCATGCTCAAGCCCCTGCTAGTCTACTTTGGTATTACCGGCTCTTTTCCTGAAGCCAACAGAAGGCATTACCGCTTCATGTTGGAAGGGATCGAGGAACTGGAAAGGGAATTGAAAATCCTTGGTATCCCCCTGCTTGTCCATCCCTATGGCATAGCCAAAGGGTTGGAGCCTCTGTATGCACATATGGCCTATCTGGTTACAGATCGTGCCTACACTCGCACAGAAATCTCGTGGCGCTCGCATGTTGCGCAAAAAGCTTCCTGTCCCATGATGATGGTCGAAACCAACGTGGTTGTGCCGGTTGAGTATGTGTCGGATAAGGAAGAGTATTCAGCAGCAACCCTACGTCGCAAGATTACACCTCTAATCGGTGAGTTTGTCGAAAGGACCACGAGGGAAGACCTTAGCATACCTTCCCTTGGTATCGAACTGCCATACGCGAGTGCCGACCTGTCAGACATACCAGCCTTGATGGAAGAGCTAGGCATCCCTGATGGTGTAGGAGAGTGCCCTTGGATGCATGGAGGGCAACTTAGTGCATTGGCAACCTTGAAGTCCTTTATAGCAGAACACCTCTCTGGCTATGACACCAAGCGCAATGACCCTGTCAACCCTTATGTCTCTTCACTCAGCCCGTACCTGCACTTCGGTATGATTAGTCCTGTAACCATCTATCACGAAGTCATGATAACAGGGCTACCGGATGTAGCACCATTCTTGGAGGAGCTCATCGTACGAAGAGAACTGGCGATGAACTTTGTCCGGTACAACCCCCAGTATGATTCGTATGAAGGGTTGCCCGAGTGGGCAAGAAAGACCATGGCCAAACATCTTGGCGATGAACGAGATTATTGCTACACCAAAGATCAGCTTGAGAAGGCAGAGACGCACGACAGGTATTGGAATACAGCCCAGAAGGAGTTGCTCCATCTAGGTACCATCCATGGGTATATGCGCATGTACTGGGGGAAGAAGATACTGGAATGGAGTAAGACACCCCAGGAAGCTTTCTCCATCGCCCTCTATCTCAACAACAAGTATCAGATGGATGGAAGGGATCCCAATGGGTTTGCAGGTGTCTCCTGGTGCTTTGGCAAGCATGACAGACCTTGGGCAGAACGGGCAGTCTTTGGCATGGTCAGGTATATGAATGACAAGGGTCTACAGAGAAAGTTCAAGATGGAAGGCTACATCCAACGCATTGAAGAGGAGCTGCAGGATAGGGGGATTTCTAGCTTTAGTGTTGAGGATACGCTGTTCAGGTGAAGCTTGTGGGTAAGGAACATGGATACGTATTTCACTTTGAATATCATAAATTCCTTA
>CAZTXW010000119.1:0-5886 GCA_964617345.1 uncultured Sphaerochaeta sp.
TTTTTTCCGTTTCGCAAACCTCAGTATCCGTGTAGCGTTGATGATAACAAGCAATACTGAAAGTTCATGCACTAACATCCCGATTGAAAGGGTAACACCACCGAGCAACACACCAATTAGGAGTATACCGGCAACACCAATTGCAAAGAAGATGTTCTGCTTCATGTTTCTGACTGCCATGCGACTGATGCTGATCGCATCGGTAAGGGCACCCAACTTCTGGCCAAGAAGAACCACATCGGCTGTCTCCATCGCAACATCGTTTCCAGCCGCACCAATTGCAATCCCTACGTCAGCAGTAGCAAGCGATGGTGCATCATTGATGCCATCGCCAATGAAGGCGACACTGCCATACTTCTTCTGCAACGCTTTCACAGCCTCCACCTTATGCTCAGGCAAGAGCTCATACCGGAATTCGTCCAGTTGCAGGGAGTGTGCTACCGTTTCGGCAGTACCCTTACTATCGCCTGTAAACATCACACTCTTCTTGATGCCCAGTTTCTTGAGCTCCTGAATGACGCCAAAGGCCTCATCTCTGAGCTTATCGGCAATGACAATAAGACCTATCACCCTCTCAGAGGTTCCTACTATCACCGCGGTCCTCTTTTCATGCTCCTCACTGTAAATATCTTCAAGGGCAACGGTCAGGTCTATCCCGTTCTCTTCAAAGAGGGCTCTGTTTCCTATGAAATAGGAAACCTCCTCAAACGTGAAGCTGACACCCTTGCCTTGAATGTACTCAGGCTTCTCAGGAACATCTGTGGGAAGCACACCTCGATTGGAGGCTTCCTTCACGATGGCTGTGGCCAACGGATGCTCTGAATAGGTTTCGCCAATTACGGCAATTTTCAACAGTTCGTCATCACTCATGCCGTAGGCATGCAAAGAGACTACAGAGGGTTTCCCTTCTGTTAGTGTCCCTGTCTTGTCAAAGGCAGCTGCTTGGATGCGGCTCAGTTTTTCAATTACCTCTCCACCCTTTACCAGGATTCCACTCTTTGCACTGGACCCGATGGCAGCAACGATGGAGACTGGCACTGATATTACCAAAGCTCCAGGACAGGCAATGACCAACAGGGTGAGTGCCATATGTACATCACGGCTGATGAGGTAGGTGATAACAGAAAGGACTATTATCGCAGGGGTATAGTAGCGGGAAAACTTCTCGATGAATTTCTGTGTAGGGGCTTTGGCATCCTGCGCCTCTTCAACCAGATGCAGTATCTTAGCGAAGGTTGTCGCTTCTCCAACTTCTGTCGCCTCTACGATCAGATACCCTGATGTGATGATAGTTCCGGAAAAGATGTGTTCATCCACTTCCTTTAGTACAGGTACGGGCTCCCCGGTGATGCTCGACTGGTCTACATACGCCGATCCTTCCAACACCACTCCATCGGCTGCAATACGCTCGCCGGGTTTGATGACCAGGACCATTCCTTTTTTCAGTTCATCTGCAGAGAGGGTCTGCTCGACCCCGTCTAGTCTGACCCGTGCAGTATCGGGAGCCAGATCCATCAAGCTCTTGAGTGAGGAGCGAGTCTTCTCCAGTGTCCTGCTTTCAAGATAATCACCGATCATGAAGAGGAAGGTAACCGCAGCGGCTTCCCAATACTCGCCTATGATCAAAGCTCCTATTACAGCAATGGAGACGAGGGCATCTATGCCCACAATACGATAGCGCAAGGCCGCAAGGGCCCTACGCAAGATAGGGCCTCCAGCAATAAGGGTCGAAACGAGCATGATCGCAATCGTGACTGGGTGGTAGGCGATTGTCTTATGGAGAGCGTATGAGATCACCACCAGAATGCTTACGATTATCACCAACGTCTTTTTGCTAAGCTTCTTCATTATGGCGTCTCCTTTACTGACAGCGTTCCATATCCAAGCTTGGAAATGACTTTCTTCACATCCTCTACCTGTAACACCTGCTCATCATAGGCAAGCTTAACTCGTGAGGTATTAAACAGTACTGAGGGATTTTTTACTCCAGCTGTCTTTTTCAAAGCACCTTCAATCTTTGCCGCACAGGTGGGGCAACTCAGGGTTTCTAGCTGTAATACAATGTTTTTCATATCGTTCCTCCAGGAATAAGTATTTTATCTACCTGTACTTTACTCACTATCCCAGGGAAAGGATTTGACCTAGGACAAATATGGGGAAGATTTTGAAATATTTGGAGGAAATGGATAGGATTGTCCACCATATTGACTATTGTGTGATGTTGCATACAGGATCTGGAAGACTATTCATGAAGGTGGTAATCCCAGCAATGCATGTCATGGGGATATGGTTTATAGGTTTGTAAAGAAAACCTCCAATTGCTTCGATACCATACTGCCCTTCCTGACAAGAAACACCGGCTTACCCAATTCTGCAGGGACTGTATGCCATCCCTTCTCAAAAGGCTTCTTATCATATGCCAATACAAAGGAATCATCTGGAATATAGACTCTAACCTTGGTAGCATTCCTTTTCAAGACAGGGGCTACCAGGATGTCAGGCCCATAGAAAAACTGCGTTCGCATAGGACGGTGACCTGGATAGGCTAGACTCATCTCCCTGATAAAAGGAAGACCAGTTCTTTGGTACTCCTCTTCCAATGATTGCAAATATGGATGCAGCGCATCGTGCAGAGCTACGAGGAACCCTATTTTCCTGATAAGGTCCTCGTCGTCATAATACTGCACATTGCGCTCAGGCTTGTTTCCTTCATGGCTACGCATGAAGGGGGAGAAGACAGCAAGCTCTGCCCATCGTATGGCTAGGGTCCGGCTTCTCTTTACCCAGCCAAGGGTGGTGTATCCACCCATGTCCGAGTGCCAGTAGGGAATGCCACACAGCCCGAGGCTGATGGCAGCTGGTACTACACTTGCAAGGCCATCATCGGCGTCCCAGTTAACCATCTGGTCTCCTGCCCAGCTCATGTCCATCACAGAGGCACTGCCAAGATAGCCGCTACGGCTGAAGAAGAAACACTCCTTACTGACTCCTGCCTCTTCGATCGCCTGCCTGTTCACCTCTGCCCAGAGCACTGGGTAGAGGTTATGGGTAAGCTCTGGGTCACTCTTGTCAAAGAGGACACAGTCAGTGGGCAGGAACTCAGCAAAGTCTGCCATCCATCCTGAGAGGCCTATACCTATCATATTCTCCTTGATGATGGACTTGATCCAAGCGCGGGCAGCGCTGTTGGTCAAATCTATGATGGCTACGTCGAAGGTTGTTATCTTGACCGCATAGTCCTCACCTTCCTGGTTCTTCACACAGAAGCCTTGCAATGATGCTTCCCTGTACATGGGGCAGTCCATGGCAAGGTAGGGATTGATGTACCCCAGTACCCGTATTCCCCGATTTCTCAAGTCTTTGATAAACAGAGGAAAGTCAGGATAGGCTTCCTTATTGTACTGCCAGTTCCACAGCAGTTGGGATCCGAAGCTGGTAAGCCGTTTGCCAACCCAGTCCTGTATCCACACCGAGGTTATGCACTCAGGCGCACTCGCTTCAAATGTAGCCAACTTGGACAGGACAGCTTCGTTTCCTCCTTGGAGGCCAAGGCTCATGCCTTTGCCCACCCAGGAGGGAAGCTTTCTCTGTCTGCCCAATCTGGAACTGAGGGCTCCCACTGAAGAGGCCAGGCTGGTGGTAAGGGTCAGGGAGAGTGATTCTGGGATTTGCCAGAAGGTGAGGGTATATGCACCCTTTTTCCTAAAGTCAAAGAATGCATAGGATGAACAATTTGCAAACAAAGCCCTGCTTTTGGTTACAAAGGCAGGCATCGAGAAGTACGTACTGTACCGTGTCCCTCCAGCACCTGCTGCAATATCACAGCAGAGCTTCACGAGGTTGGGTCCCCTTCCCAGGCCCTGTTCCTGTACCCAGATGGGGATTGCAAGGGTGCGCAGGTCCACAAAGGAGTACTGCTCCCCACATCCGAATATGGGTTCTGTTTCATCACACACCAGGTGTATCTGGAATCTATTGATGAGCTTGTCAGTGTCAGGGGCAAAGGTGAACAGGAGGGTATCGTCTGTTTGGAGGGTAATGGCAAGTTGGCCATACCCTTCATAGGTCAATGTAAGATGATCATCATCGACAGCATGGACAATTGGTTGTGGTAGGTTATACCAGGTCAGGTCAGTCTCCTTGATGGTATAGGATCCATGGTTTGCACTAAAGGAACCCTTTCCTCTGCCTAGTTTGATCAGAGGGTTTCCCACTTCATCAGCTAGGATGCAGGTATCATGCAGATAAAGGGTGAATCCTAGCGGCATTTCCCTTACTTCCAACATGTTTGCAACCTCCTGATACATGATTATAATCAGTGCATATTTTCCATCTGAAAGTAAACACCATAGTAGACGCTAAAGCAACCGTTAGCCATAATTTTCTTTACAAGTGTATGATAAGGGCGTATTATTTTCATCAAGAAAGAAATATCGGATTGAACAGAAGGAGTACTTCAATGCAAGCGAGAAAGGTGACGACAAAGACCCTGTTGGCCTATGGAAGTGGAGATATCTACGGCGGTGGCTCATTTCTCATTATCAGCACCCTGTTCATCTTCTTTCTTTCCAATGTGGTGGGACTCTCCCCTGCTATGGCAGGGTTCATCGTATTTGCCGGAAAGGCATGGGATGCCATCAGTGATCCCCTGTTCGGGTGCATCAGCGACAGGACAAAAAGCAGGTTTGGGCGAAGAAGGGTTTTCTTTCTCATAGGGGTAGTACCCGTAGCATTGAGCTTCTTTCTTCTTTGGATATCGGTGGAGTTTGACAACAAGCTATTTACTGCAGCGTATTACTTCTTTGCGTACCTATTCTTCTGCACGGTCTTTACTTCGGTGATGGTCCCCTACAATGCCCTGGTGACCGAGATCAGTACAGACTACAGGACACGAACCCGCCTTTCCGGTGCCAAGATGCTGTTTTCCCAGTTCTCAGCCCTTATCGCAGGTACTGTTCCCGGCTTCATGGTGAATAACCTCTACAAGGATGACCCGGCAAAGGGTTTCTTCCTGGTTGGTCTGTACTTTGGTATCTTCTATGCCATACCTTGGATCATTGTCTTCAGGGGGACATGGGAATCACCTGAAGCAAGTCACAAGCAAACCCAGTCCCTGAAGGAGTCCTTCAGGAACCTGTCATCTCTGATGAAGAACAAGACCTACAAGATACACATCAGCATGTATCTGCTTGCCTACAGTGCCATGGACATCATGAGTGCAGCCTTCATCTACTTTGTCACCTACTACTTTGGCAGGCCTGAGATCTATATCTTCTGCCTGGGTTCGATGCTTCTTTCACAAATCATTGCCCTTCCGCTGTATCTTTTCCTTGCCAATAAGATTGGCAAGGGAAGAAGCTACACCATTGGGGCCATCATCCTCAGCCTCGCGATGGGCAGTTTCTTCTTCATACCCTCTGATGTAACCCTCATCTTCCTGATCGCTCTCTCCTGTATTATGGGAGTAGGATTCTCTGCCATCATATCGATGCCATGGGCAATGCTTCCTGAGTCTTCTGATGTGGATGAGCTTCTCAATGGAGAGGCACGATCGGGGGCGGTAGCAGGGATGTTCACCCTTATCAGGAAACTTGTCCAGGCCTTTGTTCTCTGGCTATTCGGCACCCTACTCTCCCTCATTGGCTTCAATGCTTCCCTACCCCAACAGGCACCTTCAACAATACAGGGGATCAGGATAATCTTCTGCATTGCACCCATACTCTGTATGATAGCAGCGGTAATAGTATCACTGAGCTACCCTGTGACTCCTAGGACATTCAAGGTGGTAAGAAGCGAGCTGGACAGGCTTCATCAAGGTGGCTTGAAGGAGAATGCAGATACAGAGACAAAGAGGCTCTGTGAGAAGCTGACGGGGCATGTGTATGG
>CAZTXW010000120.1:0-5834 GCA_964617345.1 uncultured Sphaerochaeta sp.
CTTGTCGGTCCACCATCGACTTGTACCTTGTGTATGGGATTTCCGCTCTCCTTTTTCATAAGGAAGAGGATGTCTGCAATCTGGTATGCAATTGACTCTTCAGCTGCCCTAATGAGTTCATTTTTCCCTGTTGTCCTGCTCATCCCCGAGATAGATGCCCTGGCCAGCCCGTCCCAGTATGGTGCTCCCAACCCTGAGAAAGCAGGCACAAGATAGAGTCCTGGTGAATCATTGGCGAGAGCGGCCAGTTTGCCGGCCTCTTTGGGGGAGGATAGCAGTTGGAGATCTTCCACAAGCCAGGTTATGGTAGCTCCTGTATAGTTGATGTTTCCTTCCAGCACATAGGTAGGTTTCCCCTTGATGGACCAGGCGATGGATGTTACCAGGTTTTTTGATACTTTCGGTTTCGATCCGATGTTCATCATGATCGATGATCCTGTTCCGTAGGTTGCCTTAACCATACCCTCTGCTACACAGCCCTGGGCATACAGGGCTCCTTGGGAGTCTCCCAAGACTCCACAAATAGGGATCGGGATAGAAAGTATGCCCCCGAGGGTCGTATGGCCAAAAATGGCATCAGAGTCCACAATGGCTGGCAGTTGTCCTGTCTTGATCCCAAAAATCGTGCATAGCTCTTCATCCCACTTGAGAGTGTGTATGTTCAGCAACTGGGTTCTACAGGCATTGGATGGCTCTGTCAGCAGCACATGTTCTTCACTGAGGTGATAGAGCAGAAAGCTGTCCATAGTAGAAAGGACCAGACTGTTGGAGTTCGCCAACTCCTGTACTGCTGGCACCTCTTGAAGAAGCCAGGCAAATTTGGCTGCGGAGAAGTAGGGGGAGAGGTTGAGCCCGGTTTTCTCCTTGACCACCGTGGCATGGCCTTCCTTTCTCTTGCAGATAGCAGCAGCTCGTCCGCACTGCCAGACAATGGCATTATGTGCAGCCCTGCCACTATGGCGGTCCCACGCTACGGATGTTTCGCGCTGGTTGGAGACTGAGAGTGCTAGGATTTGTTCAGGGGCTATTGCAGCTTCAACAACAACTGTACGAATGGCTTTGAAGACGTTTGCTAGAATCTCCTGAGGATCATGTTCAACCCATCCCTTGTCATTGATGATCTGCTTGTGGGGAACATCAGAACGCTGTATGAGATTGCCCTCCTTATCAAAAAGAAGGGCCTTGGTTGTCGAGGTACTTTGGTCTATGGACAGTATGTAATGTCGGTCATGCATGGGCGCCTCGCTTGAGTTCGAATAGGGTGATAGCCGCATCCGTTATGCCCTTTGCATCAATGCCGTAGTGGGCGAAGAGCTCCAGGGAGTTTCCTGTGATCAGGTACTCATCGGGGAGGGCAAGGTTCTTCACCGGTACAAGGTGGGAACTGCTTGTTACTTGGGCTACGATGCTCCCTAGGCCTCCGTATATGCTGTGTTCCTCTACGGTGAGGATGGCTCCGGTATCACGGGCCGCTTCCCTGATGGCCTCCTCGTCAAAAGGTTTGAGGGTAGCCATATCAAGGACCCGTGCCTGAATGCCTCGCTCTTTGAGCTGTCCTGCTGCCTGTAGGGCATGGTAGACCATCTCTCCACAGGCGACAAGGGTCAGGTCCCGCCCCTCTCTCAGACGATTTGCCTTGCCCAGGACAAAGGGCAGTCCAGGGTAGTTCTCATCATAGATTATGGGAACCTCGCCTCGACCAACGCGGATGTATGTGGCATCGGTACCCTGTGCTATGACTTCCAGCATTGCACTGGTCTGCACTGCATCAGAGGGGAGAATTATTTGCAGGTCGGGAAAACAGCGTAGCGTTGCAATATCATGGAGCGTGTGGTGGGAGGCCCCCAGTGCCCCATAGCTTACTCCCCCACTAACACCAAATATCTTCACATTTTGATGGGAGTAGGCAACATCAACCTTGATCTGTTCCAAGGCGCGGGAAGTGAGAAAGCAGGCTGGAGCGCATACATAGGGGTGTTTGCCTACCAAGGCAAGACCTGAGGCAATGCCCACTTCGTTTTGTTCGGCTATACCGACCTCTATGAACTGGTCAGGCAGCTCATCTACATACGTATTCAGGCCACAGGAGCCACGCGCATCCGAACTGACGACAAGGATGTCGGGGTTTTTCTTAGCTAATGCGAGGAGGGTTGTAGTGAAGGCTTCTTTACAGGCTTTGTATTCATGCATGGGCAAGCTCCTTTTCAAGTCTGTCCAGTTGGTCCATGGCTCTGGCAAATTGTTGTGGATTAGGGACTCCATGATGCCATTTGGCTAGGTTTTCCATCTCCTTGACCCCTTTCCCCTTGATGGTATGGGCTATGATGAGAGAGGGCTTCCCTGTTTCAAAGGGTGTCTTTTTCAAACTGGAGACGACCTCATGCATAGTATTCCCGTCGATTTCACGGACGCTCCACCCGAAGGCAGTCCATCGCTCTGCTAGGGGTTCTAGGTTCATGACATCTCCGGTTGTACCGGATATCTGCAGATGGTTTCTGTCGACAATTGCGACAAGGTTGTCCAGCTTATAGTGCGAGCCCGCCATGGCGGCTTCCCAGACAGAGCCTTCCCCTAGTTCTCCATCGCCCATCAGGGTGAAGACGAGGTTGCTCTTATGGCTTTTTTTGAGTCCTATGGCAATCCCTACAGAGATGGAGAGTCCATGTCCAAGGGCACCGGTATTCATCTCAATGCCGGGAATCTCGTTGTTAGGGTGCCCGATGAGCCGGCTCTTGAACTGGCTGAAAGTCTTCAGCTCCTCTTGGGGGAAGAAGCCTCTAGCCGCCAAGACGGCGAGGTAGCCTTCCACACAGTGCCCCTTGGAGAGAATGAAATAATCACGGCCATCCCACGAGGGGTTCTCCGGATCGATGTTCAACACTTCAAAATAGAGCGCGGTCATGATGTCTGCCGAGGAGAGAGACCCTCCTGTATGGCCTGTATTTGCTTGGTGGATCATAGTTAGCAGGTCTCTTCTGGTTTGCACTGCTTGTAGTTCCAACTCTCTGGTCGTCATCTGTTTCACCTTTATACCGTACTTGATCTGACAATCCTTAGATTGCTCTGGTTTTTAATGAATCTATTCTTCCTTTGTCTACTGCATACTGGGAATGTCTTCACCTCGTAGGTATGCCCTGACATCCTCTTCAACCGGATCATAGAAATCAGGCTTCACTCCTATGTATTTGCACGCTTCATACAGGATGGGTACGATATTCTGATGGATGCCGACACAGTGGTGAATATACGGACCTGTTACGATTTTATCTTCCAGCCTCTTTATGTTGTCAACTTCAATCCAGAGATAGGTTCCCATACACTTGGGGCCGGAAACCCCTGTTGCATTGCCCATCAATAAGGAGTATTCACCGTTATCCCCATCAAAGCGACAGAGGGTAAGTTTGCCTCCTTTGGCTTCTGCAGTAAGGCTTCCAGGGTGGTCAAATGCAAGGGGGTACCCTAGCACCGGTTTTTCCTTTGCAACAGAGACAGGCCAAGGTCCACAGTGCTGGAGCAGTTCTCCATTGGGGATGTCCGGGTGCCTGATGGTCCAGTCTGCAAAGAATGAGCGGCTCTTGTCCATTCCCGCCGCTTCCACCAACAATGCCGTAATGGCCCCATGGATATCAGTTTCACAGACAACAGGGATTCCTTCATCATTGAGCAGGGCATTGGCTGCACAAGGCATGATGCCCAGCTCATCCTGCAGAGCGTTCCAACACTGTATGGCGATAGCCTTACAACCGTAGTGCTTGGCAAGGTCACTCATAGCCACCTTCAGGGCTGCTACAGTTTCAAGCTGTTCGTCAGTGATATTGATTATCATGGATTCTTTAACATAGTCGATGACCTTTTGCACTGCATTCTTTTTATCTTTTTTAGCCTCTTTGACAGCTGAGATAAGCTCAGGCATGGGAATAGGAGCAAGCTGGATATTGAAGCGTTCCAAAAGTTCCCCTTCGTTACACATAGTTGTCCAGAAGTCAAAGGGACGGGTGGAGATCTGAAGAATTCTGATGGACCTGAAGGACTTTACAGTGTTGCAGACTGCCAGAAAATCCCTGATTCCCCGTTCAAACTCAGGTTCCGTGACCCTGCAGTTAGTCATATAGGTAAAGGGAACCTGAAAGCGTCTGAGCACCTTTCCTGTTGCAAAGAGTCCACACTGCGTATCGCGAAGTCGTACCCCGTCGGGTTCGGGCCTCTCATCAAGAGGACCCCAAAGCAGGACAGGAACACCCAACTCCTTGGCAAGACGGGCAACGACATACTCGGTGCCGAAATTGCAGTGGGGAAGGAATAGCCCGTCAACCTTCTCATCCTTGAACTTCTTGGCGATTGTAAGCATGTCCTGATCATCGTAGAGGAGGCCCTCTTCATTGATGTCGGTTATATCAACAAACTCAATGTCCAGTTCCTTCAATCGGTTTGCAGTAATGTTACGGTATTTAATGGCATCGGGTGCACTGAATATACTTCTTCTTGTGGGGGCAAATCCCAGTTTGATAGTGGCCATGGTCTTCTCCTTACCTTCGAAATGTAGATGAGATGCTCAGTAATATCCTAAGCTAATATATTGGTATCGTCAATGAAAATATTTCGTTTGTTTTCATTTAGCTTTCATTTAGTTACTATTACAACTAGTTGTAAGGGGGGCTTTGTAGTAGCTTGCGAGGAAAAATAGCCAAACTCTTTCAGTATGTATGGCATGCTCCTTTGGAAAAGGTTAGTATTAGCTCAGTTAATGAAGTGATTACACATCAAATACACGGATAAACAAAAGTATTCTTTTCTTTTTGTTTGTTTTGCTGTATGCTTTCGAAGAATCAGGTGAGGTGAATAAAATGTTTCAAGATCAGAGAAGAGAAAAAATACTGCAACTGTTGCAAGAGAATGGTAGTTGCCGGGTTCAGGAACTCAAGGAACTTTTCAAAGTGTCGGAACCAACTATCAGAGCTGATCTTGTAAGCCTTGAGAAGACGGGCCTCATCACCCGACAGCATGGAGGGGCATTCATCAATAACCTTAGCTCACAAGCCGTTTCGTTGAACCTTCCCTCCCGAGGGAAGGAAGAGCAAAAAGCTAAGATTGGGCAGAAAGCTGCATCCTATGTTGGCAATGGGGATAGTATCATCCTTGACTCGGGGACTACGGTGTCTGAGATGATCAAGCATCTTGGCAGTCGCACCAATCTCAATGTTGTGACCAATGCATTGAATATCGCCCTTCATTTGGGGATGGAGCCGACAAACCATGTTCTGGTTGTTGGCGGGGAGTTCAAGCCGCCAACACTCTCCCTTACTGGGGAGAAGGGGCTCTCCTTGTTTGAGAATCTCTATGTGGAGAAGCTGTTTCTTGCTACTGGAGGCTTCTCCTTGGAGGCTGGTCTCACCTACCCAAGCTTCAGTGATATTGCCCTCAAGCGTGCCATGATAGCATCAGCAAAAACCATCTATCTGCTTGCAGACTCCAGTAAGCTTGAAAGAGTGCAGTTCGCTTCCCTGGGGTGTGTGGATAAGATCAAGTATCTGATCACAGATGATGGCATTGATTCAGAGTATGCCAAGAAGCTTCGTGCAGCAGGGATAATTGTTGTAGTTTGTTGATGTATACAGATGATAAGGCAGTAGGGGGAGATAATCATACAAATTGATTGTCTCCCCTTTAATTTTTCTTGAGGATAGCATGCTTTGCGATTCCTGATGGTGCAAGGCTGGAATGACTCTCCATCTCCTGGTAAAAAATCAAGTACTTTCTTTTCAGAAAGGAGCGAGCATAGCGAGTATTAGATATGCAAATGCTTTTTCAGGGATAATTGAATCCAAAAATAGTTA
>CAZTXW010000121.1:0-5790 GCA_964617345.1 uncultured Sphaerochaeta sp.
TGCGCCATACATTCTTCCATAATTTTCTTGACAGATACGCAAATCCGTCGTAGGATTCAAATGTACACAGGAGTGTACATCTCTCTTATCCTACCTTTCCCTCCTTTGGAGACCCCATGCCAGACAAGAAGCTGAAGACCATAACCAGAGCCGATATAGCCAGAGAGGCAGATGTCAGTGAGACAGTTGTCTCCTACGTCATCAACGGCAACCGGTATGTGAACAGCGAAAAGCGAGAGAGGGTGGAGTCAGCCATAGCCAAACTCAAGTACCGTCCCAATGCCATGGCACGAGCCCTGAAGGGGAAGAAATCAAACCACATCCTCTTTATCGCTGATGACATCCAAGGCGAGTACTTTGGCAAGCTCATCAGCGAGATAGACACCTTTGCCTATAACGAAGGGTATTTCATTACCCTTTGTGCTGACCATAAGGATGAGGACTTTGTCGATAGGATCTATTCAAGGTTTTTCGATGGCATCGTCATAGGGTCAGCCAACTTTCCTCTTCACCAGATCCAACGCTTGGTTAACTCTTCCATCCCCATTGTCCTGTTGGAAATCCGCGACTACTCCTCAATTACCGGGGTGTATGGGCTTATCAACACAGGGTTATATAGGGGAGCGAGGAACTGTGTGCGCTGTCTCTATGATAGAGGCCGTCGCAATCTGCTGTATCTGGATAGGATCAGTAAGGAAGGGCATAGAAGTGACCGGGATGACTGGCGCCTGAAAGGCTTCTTTGACCAGAGCCTGGAGTATGGTCTTTCTGTAACGGAAAGGAATGTCATCGCAGGGTGTACGAGTGAACAATCACTTATGGAAGCAATACGAGCCAAGATTCAGGAAGAGGGCTTCGTCCCTGATGGTATCTTCGGACGAAATGACTACATGGCCCTGTTGGGCATGGAGGCGGTCAAGTCTTTGGGATTTGCTGTTCCCTCAGACATCTCTGTCATCGGGTTTGACAACTCCAGGATGTGCCGCTTCTCTTCCCCCAAACTCTCCTCCATGGAGATACAACAGAAGGCGATAGGGGAGGCGATCATGAAGATGATCATCTCCCTGATCGACAACCGCTCCCAATTCTCCTCAAGGTTGGAAGAGCACTTGGAAACACAACTTATTATGCGTTCAAGCATATAGGAATATAGAAGTAAAGAGATCTTACAACAAAAAAGGAGAATGATTATGAAGAAATTACTCGTATTGCTCATGGTATTGCTGGTAACAGGAAGCCTCCTGTTTGCAGCAGGCTCCAGTGAAAAAGCCGCCACAGAAAAGAGTGTTACCATCAAGGTAGCAAACTATGCACTGTTGGAGAGTGGGTATGAACAGTTCTGGAAGGATGTAAAGACGAACTTTGAGGCAAAAAACCCCACTATCAAGATTGAGTGGGTCACCGCACCTTATGGTGAGATTGTGAACCAGGTTGTGAACATGGCCGGTGGTGGCGACTTGGTGGATGTCATCTTTGGTGAGATTGACTGGGTTCCAGGCCTTGTTGATACCGGTCTTGCCGCTCCTGTCAGGGATATCCTCTCTGCTGAGTTCGTCAATGACTTTTATCCCGATGTCCTCAAGTCCTTTGAAGTCAACGGAAAACCCTATGGGATTCCCTTGTATGTATCACCTTATGTGCTCTACTACAACAAGGACCTCTTCAAACAGGCTGGCCTCGATCCAAACAAGCCACCGGTGACCTATACCGAGATGCTCAGCTATGCTGAGAAACTTTCCCAGCTGAAGGACTCCAATGGGAACAAGGTCTTTGCATTTGGTCAGACATCAGCCTCAGTACCTGTCTCTGGTGCTTCCCTCAATGCCATGATCTTCAACTTTGGAGGCCAGGTGCTCGATGCACAGGGCAAACTCGCTGTCGACAACCAGGGCTTCCGGGATGCTATCGCCATGATGCAATTGCTTGACCAGAAGGGCTACAATCCACAGAATGCGAAGCTCAAGGACCTCAGGAACCTCTTCGCCCTTGGTCAGCTGGCTATGTACTATGATCAGTCCTGGGGGTTTAATGGAGTTAAGTCAATTAATCCCAAGGCACAGGAGTTTACCGCTTCTGCAGAGCCTCTCAAGGGTGGGTCAGGCAGTGGCGAAAGCCTCTTGCAGGCTCACTGTTTTATCCTGATGGACAACGGACCTGATCGTAGCGCTGCCCTTGCAAAGTTTGTCGAGTATGTCATCTCTGAGGAGGTGCTCAATGACTACCTGCGTGACCTTACCCCTGCCTACCCTGCTAAGAAATCCATGGCTTCCATGGAAAGTGTAGTCAACAGCGGTATTCTCAAGGGTGCTTCCCCTGCTGCTGGTAGGGTTCGGGTACAGACCTTCATTCCTAAGATCTCAGCATTGAATCTTGAGCTCTGCTCCCTAGCCCAGGCTGTAACTGTCGGCAAGCAGGATGTGTCTTCTGCTATCGAGAAGTTCAAGGCCTCTGCTGCAGTGAAGATATCTCAGTAACAAGTGGTGTAATGTGCAAGGGGGCTGGGTTTTCCAGCCTTCTTGCCTTAAGACAAGGAGTCTCTGTCGTATGAAAACCAAAACACTGTCCAGCAAGAAGAGCGACTCGCTGTTTTCGCTGATCCTCGACTTGCCGGCATTCTTGCTCCTGGCTGGCTTTATTGTAGTACCCATCATAGATTCGGTAGTAAAGAGCTTTCAGACCTATGGGGTAAAGAATATCATCACCAAGAAACCTGGGGTGTGGAATGACTTTGCAAACTATCTGTACCTCTTCAAGACAGATGATTTCACCGGTGCTACCCTGCATACCTTTTCCTTTGTCATTGGAGTTGTCCTTGTCCAGTTTGTCCTGGCAATCCTGCTTGCCCTGATCCTCAACTCCAACATCAAGGGTGCGCGCTTCATGCGCAGTGTCATGATGACACCGTGGGTGGTGCCCACCGTCATCTCCGCCCTTATCTGGATGTGGCTGTTCCAGCCCCAATACGGGCTGCTCAAGTATCTGGTCTCGGTGGTGAGTTTTGGTCAGATCACTGACTTTGCAATCCTGAACAACCCATCCACTGCCCTTACAGGGGTAGGGATAGCCGCCTTGTGGAAGCAGATTCCCCTGATGACCCTACTCTTACTTGCCGGACTGCAGAATGTCCCCCAGGATATCTCTGAGGCTGCCATGATAGACGGAGCGGGAAAGTTCAGGCGCTTCTTCTCCATTATCCTTCCCTACCTCAGTCCTGTCATCAAGGTGTCGGTATCGATGTCCATCATCGAGAACTTCAAGCAGTTCCCCCTCTTCTGGACCATGACCGGAGGTGGGCCGAACAACGCCACCACCACCTTGGCTGTCCTGAGCTACCGTGAAGCTTTCGTCGGCATGAACCTTGGCTCCGGTGCTGCTGTGACTACCTTATGGATGCTGATGATGATCGTAGTCATCTTTGGCTACAACAAGCTCTTCAGAGTGCAGGAGTTCTGATGAAAACCACAATGAAATCCGATTCCAAGCTATTTTCCTTCTTCAAGTATGTCGCCCTGGTGGGGATCCTGCTCTTCTTGCTGTTCCCCCTCTACTGGGTGCTTATCACCGCCTTCAAGACAAACATGGAGGCCTACCGCTATCCTCCGACCTTCTTCCCAAGGGTTCCTGTACTGGATAGCTTTGTCAGCCTGTTTACGGTGAACAACCAGTTCTTTGTCTACTACAAGAACAACATCATAGTCTCCAGCATTGTAGCCCTTCTATGTTGTGTCATCGCCATATTCAGTGGCTATTCGCTGGCACGATTCAAGAACCAGTGGAACAAGTGGTTTTTCGCCCTGTTGTTGGCTTCCCAGATGTTTCCTGTCATCAGCCGCATGATCAGTCTCTACTCAATTATGGGTAAGCTTGGTATCATCAACACCCTAGGGGGGCTCTCCCTTGCCTTGCTTGCTGCCCAGGCCCCGTTCTGCATCATCCTTATGTCGAGCTTCTTTGCAGGCATTCCCAAGGAGATCGAGGAAGCGGCCTATGTCGACGGGGCAGGAAGATGGAGAATCCTTTTCTCCATTGTCACGCCCTTGGTGAAGTCCGGTCTGGTTGCCGTAGGTATCTATGCCTTTTTGATGACCTGGGATGACTATTTGCATGCTGCGACCCTTATCCAGGCTGATGGAAAGCGAACCCTCTCTGTAGGGATTGCCTTGAGGTATCTGGGGGAACTTTCCTATGACTGGTCACTGGTCAATACAATCTCTATAGTGGGAACCATCCCTGTAGTGTTGCTGTTTTTCTTTTTCCAGAAATATATGATCAAAGGCCTGGTGGCGGGAGCCGTCAAGGGCTGATGGAGTGTACAATGCCTAGACAAGTTGTGTTTATTATGACTGATACCACCCGCAAGGATATGCTGGGTTGTTATGGAAACAAACAGATGAAGACTCCCCATCTGGATAAGATGGCTAGAGAGGGTATCCGCTACGAAAGGGCATATACCACCCAGCCTGTGTGTGGTCCTGCACGATCGGCAATCTTCACCGGCACCTTTCCCCATTCCAACGGGGTGGTCACCAACAATGTCCCCTTGGGCAAGAATGTGAAGACCCTTGGAGAAAGATTGAGTGACAAGGGCATCACGTGTGCCTATACCGGGAAGTGGCACCTCGATGGAGGAGACTACTTCGGTAATGGTATTTGTCCTGAAGGGTGGGAGGATGAGTACTGGTACGATATGCATCGCTACCTGCTTGAGCTCAGCGAAGAGGACCGTATTCGTTCACGCCAGGCCGATACCTCCTTTGATGAGGACTGGGACGAGAGCATGACCTATGCCCACAGGGTCTCGGACAAGGCTCTCTCCTTTTTGGAGAAGCACGAGGATCAGGACTTCTTCCTTGCAGTCTCCTATGACGAGCCCCATGGCCCTTGTATCTGTCCTGCACCGTTCAATACGATGTACAAGGACTTTGCCTTTGAGGACAACGAAACCTTCCATGATACCTTGGAAGACAAGCCCATGCTTCAGAGGCTCTGGGCAGGGGAGGACCTTGATAAGAAACCCTCTGAACTGAACAAGAGTTCAAAGATGCTCTCCCTCTTCTTGGGTTGCAATAGCTTTGTGGACCAGGAGATCGGGCGTGTGCTCGACAAGATAGCATCCGTTGCCCCAGAGGCGCTTGTATTCTTTACCTCTGACCATGGGGATATGTTGGGTTCTCACAGGTTGCAGGCAAAGAATGCCTGCTTCTACAAGGAGATTACAAATATTCCCTTACTCATCAAGGCAGGGAAAGGCACAGAGAAGAACAGGGGGGTGGTGGTCGACTATCCTGCCTCCCATATTGATGTCTCTCCCACAATACTCGACTACTTTGGCCTTGCAGTGCCCAAGACAATGGAAGGCAAAAGCATGCTTACCCAGATTGAGGACCCGAGGGTAAAGATCAACGATTTGGTTTTCTGTGAGTTTACCCGCTATGAAGTTGACCATGATGGCTTTGGTGGCCTGCAGATGATGCGTAGTGTCACTGACGGCAGATGGAAGCTATCCATCAACCTGATGGACACCGATGAGCTCTATGACCTAGAAACAGATCCTGATGAGGTGAAGAACCTCATCAATGTCCATAAGGCCAGCAAGGTTCGTGATGAGCTGCATGATGCACTTATCAAGCACATGGATGACACTCGTGATCTGTATCGTGGCTACCAATGGCTGGTCAGGCCCTGGAGAGAGGACAAGAGTCCCTCCTGGCAGAACAGCGGCTTTACCAGGCAGCGTGAGAATGATGAGTATGAAGAGAGGCAGTGGGATTATGATACCGGTCTTCCCAT
>CAZTXW010000122.1:0-5780 GCA_964617345.1 uncultured Sphaerochaeta sp.
TGCCATGATGAAGCCCGGGGTGCAGAAGCCGCACTGTACGGCTCCTTCATCAATGAAAGCCTGCTGGATGTCTGATATGGCACCCTTCTTGTCAGAGAGGCCTTCCAGGGTCAGAATTGTCTTCCCTTCAGCCCAGATTGCAAGATAGATGCAGGAGTTGAAGGGCTGGCCGTCTATGAGGACGGTGCATGCTCCGCACTCACCTACGTCACAGCCGTGCTTGATGCTGTCCAGCCCGCCTTGTCCCCGAAGCATGTCGGAAAGGGAGGCGCGCACATCAACCGAATATTCTCTCTGTAAACCATTTATGGTGCATGTTACCGTTCTCCTAGCCATTGATCTTTCCTCCTGCTTTCTCAATCGATGTGATGGTGGCACGCCTTGCGAGCTCCTCTACCAGGTGGAGTCTGAACTCCTTGGAAGCTCTCCAGCTGGTTCTGGGCATGACGTCGGCCAAAGCGCCCTCTGCCACCTTGTTGATCAGATCCTCATTGAGAAGATGTCCTTGTGCACTCGCCTCTGAAGTGCGGGCACGAATGGGAATGGGAGCCGCAACGCCGAAGGCGATGCGAAGCCTGTCCACGCTCTTCTTGTCGTCGGTCAGCCGTACGTTTACCGAGCAGCTCAAGGTTGCAATGTCCATTGCACGACGCATCGCATACTTGATGAAATGTCCGTAGGTATGCTCATAGCTGGCCTTGGGTATGCGAATTCCCGTGAGTATCTCGCCAGGGCGTAGGTCTACCTTGCCTGGTTTGAAATTGAACTCTGCATAGGGCAACACACGTGTTCCCTCGAGACTTGCAATCTCAAGCACCGCATCATATGCCTTGAGGGTTCCTGCCGAGTCGGCACTGGTAACCCCGTTGCAGATGTTCCCCCCAATGGTGCCGATGTTCCTGATCTGAGGTCCACCGATCTGCTCCACAGCTTCTCCGAGGACCGGAATGTGCTTCTTTATAAGGGGGTGCATCACCACATCGGTAAAGCTGGAAAGGGGCCGTATCAGAAGGGAGCCGTCATCCTCGACGCAGATGCCGCGCAGTTCATCAAGGGCGAAGATGCTGATGAGGTCACATCCGGCAAGCTTGCCTTCACGAATCTGGATGAGGATGTCACTTCCTCCGGCAAGTATCAATGCTTCGGGGTGTTCCTTTCTCAGCTTGAGTGCTTCTTTCACTGTCTTTGGTTCATACAAGTTTTTAATATCGTACATGCTCGTCTTCCTTTATTTGATAAGTCCCGCTTCTCGAATTGCATAGAACAGTTTCTCAGGGTTGAGGGGGATTGAATTTACTGCTACTCCTGTAGCATTAAGCATAGCATTCCTGATAGCTGGCGCGACTGGGATGGTAGGTGGTTCTCCCAGGGACTTGTTTCCGTATGGGCCGGTGGGGTCTTCAGTCTCTACAAAAGCCACATGCAGGTCTGGAGTATCCATCGGTGTCATCAGCTTGTAGTCGAGCAGGTTGTCATTGAGCATCCGCCCTGTCTTCTGGTCAAAGTCCAGATGTTCATACAAGCCGTAGCCAAGACCCATGCTCATGCCGCCATGCACCTGCCCTTCGGCTGTCTGGTGGTTGATGATCCTTCCTGAGTCATGGACGTTGATGATGTCCAGTACCTTGATGTTGCACATGGGGATGTCAACTTCAATTTCGGTGAAGCAGACGCCAAAGGAGTAGGTGTTGTCACTGCAGTGGTGCGACTCCTCCGCTGAGATGTGTGTGGAGTTGGTCAGGCTGTAGCATGACTCCTCAGCAACAGTCTTGACAGCGAGCAACTGTTCGTCCTTGTTTGCATGGACAATATAGTTTTCCTTGATATCGAGATCCCAGGGGTCCTTGTTCAGCATGAAGCCTGCAAACTCAAGCAAACGCTTCCTGAACACCTCGGCAGTCTTCTTGACGGCCATGCCAGAGACATAGGTCTGCCTGGAGGCATACGCTCCTGTATCATACGGGGTAACGTCGGTATCCTGCTTGCTAATCACATGGATCTTGTCCATGGTCAGCCCGACAGTCTCGGCTGCCATCATGGCAAAGACGGTGTCGGCCCCCTGCCCGATCTCCGTTGCACCCATCTGCAGCTGCAAGGAACCGTCCTGGTTGAGCACCATACGACATGCTGCAGTCTCCAGGCTGATAGGGTAGACTCCTGTCTTGTAGCAGAAGATCGCCATGCCTACACCTCTTCGCACAGGTCCTGTCTGGTTGGCATATCGTGCACGTTTTTCTGTATAGTTGAGGTGTTTCTCCCCTAAGTCGATACACTCTGACAGGCCGGTGGAATGGCACTGGATGGTGGTGATGGGATCGATGAAGCCGAGCTTCATCATATTGTCTTTCCTGAACACGATCGAGTCAAAACCCGTTGCCCTGACGATGTCATCGACATGTGCCTCAAGGGCAAACCCGATCTGGGGAATCCCATAGGCTCGCATCGCACCTGCTGTGGGCAGGTTGGTATAGACCGTATACGCCTCACCCTTGATGGCCCCGACAGGGTACATCATGCGGAAGCCGTTGACAGCATTGGCAACCAGGGCGTGGGCATGGGATGCATAGGCTCCCTGGTTGGAGTAGGCTACGATGGATCGTGCTGCAAAGGTTCCGTCCTTGCGGACGTAGGAGACGATATGGAATTTCATGGCATGGCGTACGCGGGTGCAGGAGAAGGTCTCTTCCCTGGTGTACTCCAGGCGGACCTGCCTTCCTCCTACGCGTGTGGTGAGGTATGCATTCAAAGGCTCGGTCAGGGCATCCTGGCGGTTGCCGAAGCCCCCTCCCAGATACGGCTTGATGATCCTGATATCCCCATAGCCGACACCGAGGGCCTGCGAGCAGACACGTCGGACAATGTGGGGGATCTGGGTGGCTGCAACCACCACTATCTTGCCATCTTCCATATAGGCAAAGGAGGTAGCCTTTTCAATATGGCAGTGCTGGACAATGGGGGTGTCATAGTCCCCTTCAACCCTGATAAGGCCCTTCTCCTTGATGGCTTCATCGAAAGAGCCCATTTCATAGGAGGATTGGACAACAATGTTATTGGGCTTCTCCTCGTGGATCGCCATGGCTCCAGGAGCCAGGGCAGCCTCTACTGAGAGGATGGGTTCATACTCTTCGTAGGTGACCTTGATCTTCCGAACCGCTTCATTTGCAGAGATTTCATCATCAGCTATGACAGCGGCAATGTCGTCGCCGTAGAAGCGGACCCGGGTATTGAGGAGTTTCCTGTCAGCAATGTCCTGATGCTTCTTGACGGTGGACCAGGGGTGTCCTGCTGTGGGAAACTGGATATCCGGCACGTCAAAGCAGGTGACAATCTCGACAACTCCCGGAACCTTCCAAGCCTCTTCCAGGTCAAAAGACAGGACAAGACCATTGGCGATGGTGCTGTGCAAGACTTTTGCAAACAGGGCATGTGGACTTACCAGGTCCCCGGTATATTTTGCTTTACCCGTGACTTTTTCCTTAGCGTCGACTCTATGTACGGGTTTCCCTATTATGTTCATTGCTTTCCTCCTAATGCTGAGAAGCCAACTTTATTGCTACGTGTATCGTACTACTTAATGGACCTTTTGGATATTCCCGGAAAGAGTATCATCAGGGGATGCAGTAGGTTTTTCGTCCATTTCCTTTGTTATAATACAACAGATTGCAACATATTCAAGAAAAAAACTGAAAAAGTATTGGCTTCCTCAATAATTTCTCTGTTCCCTGCTGTATTGCCTCATATTCGTGGGAAATACAGAAGAAACGTCCATCCATCATATGCATCTCCCTACTACAGCGACTCCTATCCGATACATTCTCCTTTCAAGCAATAGATACCAGTAGGCATATAATACCATAGTAGTTGCATAGAATAAACTCTTTGACCTGTATAATTCTTTTCCATCAGGGAGAAACACGTATGAGCGATAGGGCACTCTGTTGCATGAGCGGTGAATCAATCGCCTGCTTGGGAAGAAAACACCTTCACACGGTTCTTCCCTTTGCTTTTTGCCTGGTACATCATACGGTCGACTCGGGCATAGAGCGTTTCATAGGTATCGGTATTCTCTACCTTGGTTATACCCATGCTGATGGTTACCCCCTCAGACCTGAACGTGAAACGTACACTCTCCAGCAGGAAGTTGCAGTAATCCAAGGCCTCTTCCTCTGTTAGGATGGCAACGAGATAGATGCAGAACTCATCTCCTCCAACCCTGCCGATGATATCCTTTTCTGAGTGTGAGCCTTGTACCAGTAACGTGCCTAGGTCTTTGAGCACCCTGTCCCCTTCCAGATGGCCTTTGCTGTCATTGATGGTTTTGAAGTCGTCAATGTCAAACAGGATACAGTAATCAGTTTTCGAAGAGTCCCTCTGCTGCAGACGCTGGCCTATGAGAGAGCGTGTGGTATCTGCATTGAGAAGGCCGGTAAGCCCGTCTGTCTTTGCCAGATTCTCCAGGTGGTTCTGTCTTTCTCTTTCGCCAGTTATATCCTGCAGCTTTCCTATCAAGGTGCTATTGCTTGCGTATTTTCCTCTAACCTTTCTGGAAGAAATCCTGAAGAAAAATCTCGTATCGTCTGATATCTGTAGCTCGATGACAGGGTTTTCCTCTGCAGGGGGAGGGGTGGAAAGATAGGTGACGAGCTTTGCCTGGGCTGCTTCTAATGATGAGGCTGTGGTAAAGAGGGCCTTGAACTTCTCATAAAGGACCAAGGTCCTGTGATGCGTGTCATACTCGAACAGATACTCGTTGGAGACTTCTGCAATGGTCCTGAATTTCTTTTTCTCAAGGGCAAGGGAAACACGGGATTTTTGTATGAATGCCAGAAATGCTATCAGGATGGTGATGATGATAAAGGAAATGAGGGAAATCTCCTGGCCATAGGTATCCAATATCATGGAGGCAGTAATGGTACGTTCGACCTGGCTTGTCGCTTCAAGGACGAGGTTTTGCAGTTCCATCTCGGAAAAGGATGCGATTGCCTTGTCTATGATGGAGACAAGCAAGGGATCCTCTTGGAGAAAGCGGATTCGATACAATCGCTCTTCCTTGCCCTGGGGGATGGTGTAGATGTTCCTATATCCGTTTTGCAGGGTATAGAAGGCAAGCGAGTAGGCGTTTCCATAGCCAAAGTCAGCTTCACCCTCATCGACGGCTGTGATAGCCTTTTCCCTCGATTGGTAGTAGATGGCCTGCCCTTCAGATACCCCTTCAGGAAGGGGGCTGGAAACCGTAGCGGCAAAGCGTTTGCCACTCAGTTCCTTCGCCTTGATGGAGGTGTTTGCAAAAAAAATGGTTTGTGAATGTAAGAAGGGTCTGGATTGTTTCAGTGAGGAGTCCCCATATTGGTCGGGAACACCAAAGAGAATGTCAGTGGAGCCATCAGTATAGGCCTGCTTTGCTTGGATCAGTTCCTCATAGAGGCGGTAGTCAAAGACCAAGCCGGTTCTTCTTGCGATCTCGTCCATGACCAGTATGGAGATTCCCCTAATCCTTCCCTGTGAGTCTGAATATTGGATAGGACCAGACCCATCGACCGAGGCAGCGACAACAGGACTACGGCTTGCTATGTAGGATCGTTCCTCTTCTGTGAGGTTTATCGTAGCAAAGAGCGAGTTCTGTACGAGAAGAAGCATGAGAAGGAGTACTGTCATGCCTGTATGGTTTCTCATGCTTAGCAATATCCTCCACATGATGGTAGGTAGATTTACTCTTGGATTCATTCTGGCAGGATGATAAGAAAAGTCAAGGATATCTGATATGCATTGTCTCATAGTAT
>CAZTXW010000123.1:0-5526 GCA_964617345.1 uncultured Sphaerochaeta sp.
CCTTCTTCCTGCTTCACAAACCTAGGGTTTGGCTTCTCCTGGACGTGGGTTCTGGAAAAATCTGTTGCAACCCAAATCCTAGGGGCTATCTGTGTCCGTGCAGTGCTGATGGTCTTATGCACTATGCCTTGTTGGTTGATGTATGCCCTGTCAAAGTCATTTCCCAAGAATTGGTAGGATGCGTTGAAAGCACCATATTTCTCAGCAAAGAAACCTTCTCCGGTCCAAAGCGTATATCCTTGGGAGCCTCTCTTTTCCACAAAAGAGCGGAAGCCTCCTGTATGGTCATAGTGCCCATGACTTAGGACCACATCAGTTACCTGAGAAATATCTTTACGAAGTCGGTCTGCATTGTCTAGGAAGGAGCCACTGCGGCCAAGATCAAAAAGGACTGAAGCCTCTTCTGTCTCAATAAGAAACGAGAGCCCATGCTCTGTTTTAAGTCCAGTATGCTCTCCAAGACTATTTTCAATGAGTGTTGTTATATGTATTGGCATAGGAATTCCTCAACATTGGACTAACCTATCAGATATCTGACAAGTTGAGATTACTCTACACCCTCTTCCTACCATTTGTCAAACTATATCTTACAGAGCTCCAAAATATCGTTGAATATCGGAAAGTGCATTTTGCAAGTGTTGCTCCATTGCCTTGCAAGCTGCTTTGGTATCATGCATTTCTATTGCACGAAGCAGTAATCCATGCTCCTCTATGGAAGATTCAAGACGACCTGGTACATGCAAACTAGCATACCATCCCTCATTGAGGGTTTGTTCCATCGTCCGCATCAGTACGATAAGTGTCCTATTTCGTGCAGCCTTGGCCACAGCTAGGTGAAATGCCCCATCGGCTGCAATGGCTTGGTGCACATCCCCTGAATGCACGTGCTCCTTGAATGCCTCAAACAGTTCATGCAAGGTTTTGATATCCTTCTCGTCACCTTTTTTGCTTGCAAGTTCTGCTGCATGAGGCTCAATGAGAAGCCTGACTTCAAAATGTTCGCGTAGTGAGTCTGCATTCTCCACAACCCAGCTCATCACTGGCTTGTCCGCATGTTCAGGTTCGGATATGAACACACCTTTGCCTTGGTAGACCTTGATAAGGCCAGAGACCTCAAGCATGCGCAGTGCTTCACGAATGGAAGAACGACTCACCTCAAGTTTCTCTGAAAGTTGTTTCTCACTGTACAGCTTGTCACCAGGCTGTAGATTCTCAGTCACTATCATCTTCTTGATGGCATCGGTCACCATGACCGACAATCGTTCTTTCTTTAAGGATTGCATGGCCACATAATATAAGGAAGTAACAATATCTGCAAGTAATGAGACATTGTAAGAGCCTGGGCTCTTATCTATCTGGAAGAAAGAGTCTATCTGTCCTATACTTTCAGGGAAATGGAGAGAGTGATGAAAGTAGTTATCATAGATGGTCAGGGCGGAAGCCTGGGAAAGGCCCTGGTTGAAGCGATCAGGAAAGTGCACCCGAGTCTCGAGCTCCTTGCCATAGGGACCAACAGCATGGCAGCAAGTGCCATGCTCCGTAGCGGAGCAAGCGCCACTGCCGCAGGGGAGAACCCTGTAGTGGTTGCCTCCCGTGATGCTGATATCATCATAGGGCCGTTGGGCCTCATCGCTGCAGACTCCCTGCATGGGGAGATTACCCCGATCATGGCTTCTGCAGTCTCCCAGAGCAAGGCACATAAGATTCTCATTCCCATCAGCAAATGCAATATCTCCATAGTGGGAACGCAGGAGCTTGCCCTTGGGGAGATGATAGCACTTGTGGTGGAGGAGCTGACGGAATTGCTAAGCTGAAACTACTGAGATTAAAGGCTTAACGGTATTAAAAGGTTCCATTCGTCTTTTGTCTCTGTTTTCATGCTCTTTTTTGCATTTCTTTCATTTCTTGACACTCTCCTCCTCCCTCTGTAAGATACTAGCAACACAACCCCATGAAGGGGTTACCAACAGGTACTGCTAGAATTACTGACCAACAATACATATGACCGTATATACATAGCCATGAAGGCCTAAAAGGAAATATCTCCTTTTGCTTTTGTGGCCTATTTTTTGTCTTTGGAGATGCTGTGGAACCGTACAAACAACCGCTGAAAGATGGCCTTACACTCTGTGTCTACAACAATGAGGAGCTCATCTTCTCTGATGAGGGAAGGTGGCTGACTCCGCTCTTTGCCCTGGAGAAGTTCCTGGAGACCTACGAAGGGGATAGGAGCAACCTTGCAGCCCATGATACGGCAGCAGGAAAAGCCGCTGCCATCCTCATGGTACGCATGGGCATCAAGCGTGTGCACATCAACCTGATGAGCTCTCTTGCCCTCTCCTACTATGAAGATAATGGCGTTATTGCTTCCTACGAAAAAAAGATAGAGAAGCTTGCCTGCAAGACTGAAGCCTTGCTGGAATCACTCACCGACAGTGATGAGATGTACCGCCTCTTGAGGATGCGGGCCAAACTGGTAACAGGTGTTTCTGTGGAACTACAGGATGTATCCTTTGGCTATGGGGATACTCTTCTCTTTTCCAACCTCAATGTTACGCTACCCGAAGGGGAGCGGCTGCTCATCCAAGGTGACAACGGTAAAGGAAAGACCACCTTACTGAAGGTACTGATGGGGAAGCTAGAACCCACCAGGGGGAAAGTCCTTATCGATGGAGTTCCCCCTTCCCAGATACAGAACCGAACCATTGGGTACATAAAGCAACAGCAGGTCCAGCAGCAATTCCCTGTATCGGTGAGGGAAGTGGTAAGCATGGCCACAGACAGCTCTCTATCCAAGGAGCGGCAGAAGTGGGAGATCGACACAGCCCTAAGGCGAGTTGGCATACAGGAGCTGCAAGGAAGAAACTTCTATACCCTCAGTGGGGGAGAGAGGCAGAAAGTCGCCCTTGCCCGTTGTCTCTGTCAGAAGGCAAGGCTTCTGCTCTTGGATGAACCGACATCCTTCCTGGATGCAACAAGCCGCAAGGCATTGGTAGAGACCATCAGGGCACTGACGGTCAACGAGATGCCCACCATCATCGTGGTCACCCACGACAAGCAGTTGGAACAGGATCTCGCCTGGCCCACCTTGAGCCTAGGGTTACAAGAAACAGGGAGAAGAGAAAAGAGACTAGGGGGTAAAGATGAGTGATCTCCTATTCATGCTCAGCCTGGCCCCTGTTGCCAAAGGGTTGCTGGCCATGACCATTGCTGGGCTCTGCTTTCCAGCAGCAGGGGTAATGGTCCTACGCCTGGACCTTGTCCCGATGCGCTACATGCTCATGCATGGGGTCATCCTTGGAGGAGCCATCTCCCTCGCCTCCTCCCTACCCCTGCTGCCTGTCAGCATTGCCCTGAACCTGCTGTTGGTCCTTGGCATGCTCAAGCTTACCAAGGATTCCTCAGCAGGCTTTGGCGTCAGTAGCGCAGCTGCCATGGTCTTTACCATGGCTCTCGCCTCCATTGTCATGCATCTCTTCGATGTCCCTGCGAAGGATACGCTGCAGCTGCTTTGGGGAAGCCCCTTTGCCTTGCGAGTATCTGACATTCTGGGTTTACTTGCCATCGCATTGGCTCTTACCCTCTACGTGATTCTGAACTTCAAGAGTATCAGCGCCATCTTCTTCGACCAGGAGATCGCACAATCGCTGGGTATGCGCGTACAGGCACACCATACCACTATGGTCATTGTCATAGCCCTCGTCATTGCCTTGGCAATGAAACTGCTAGGAGCGCTCCTGATCGACGCCCTGCTCATCCTTCCGGTCCTTATCGCAGCAAGGCATGCACAAAGCCTCAGACAGCTCTTTGTCAGGGCATGCCTGGTTGGCGTGTTCGTATCGTTTTTTGGATTCATCGCGGCAGTCGCAACCGATCTTCCCCCCAGTGGGACCATCGCGCTGCTCTCTGCCTTTCTTTACCTCGTAGTAACAACCATCGGAAAAAGGAAAAAATCATGAAAAAAATGCTTGTCGTACTCTCGATTCTTATTCTCAGCACTGCCCTCTATGCAGAAGGGTCTACTGAGCAACAATCAATTTCGTCTGCCTCCAGAACTGTCTCGGTCATAGCCTCGACCTCCTGGACTGCTGCATTTGCCGACCTCGGTGGGGCTGAAAATGTGCAGGTCATAGCCCCGGCATCCCTGATACACCCCCCAGAGTATGAGATTACCGTCAGCGATGTGATGAAGATCGACAAGGCTGACCAATTCATCTATGCAGGGTATGAACGGATGATGAAAAGCATGGGTGATGCCATAGCAAAGACCAATACGGACTTGATCCAGATCACCACCGACAACAGCATAGAGAATGTAAGGAGCCAGGCGGCCCTCATCGCCTCTGCCCTCAAGAGCCAGTACTACAGCGAAGACAGGGTCTACGACTATGTCCAGACAGTGGAGAATGGCAGACAAGCTGTTGCAAAGAAAGGCATGGACAAGCTGAAGATCTACTGCCATGCAATGCAGATTTTCCTGGCAAAGGACCTCGGCCTACAGGTTGGCGGCACCTTCGGTCCCGGCCCCCTGACAGCAAGCCAGATAGCAGAGGTTGCCAAGGGCGGGTATGACATCATCATCGACAATGTGCACAATCCCATCGCCTCCCCCCTGTTGGATGTATCACCGAATACCAAGCTGGTTGTCTGGAGGAACTTCCCTGAGACAGTGGAAAGGGGAAGCCTTCAGAAGATGGTGCAACAGAATATTGATGCTCTGCTGAAGTAGGGAGAGAACAGGAAGGCTACCAAGGTGGTCTCTCCTTGGTAGCCTGTTCTATTCCTTTCTTAGCTTTCACGTGTACCTAACCCCATGGAATGATGTATTGGAGGATATGGATGGCTAAAAAGAAATTGAAGATAGTTGGCACCAATCTCTTAGGGAAACCAATATACGGATCAGAAACTGACCCCCCTGTACCAGTCGACGGATATGATTCATTTGTCCTGGATGAAAACGGGAAGAAATACGTTTGCGTGGAAGGAGTCTATTATCCTCTGAGAAGAAATGGCACATTAGACAGGACAAAACCCACGAAGCTCTAGAAACAGACCACCCCAATCAAGGAACCCACATGTATAGGAACTATTGGGAAACAGATCAGGCTACCAAGGGAGATTGCTCTGCCTTGGTAGCCTGACCTGTTCTTGCTTCCCTTTTTGCGTTCTACTGTACTATGATTTCAGACTCTCTGTCCTTTCCCTTCAACCAAAGCAAAAAGAAACATCGCTATCTTCAGCTGTAATACTGGCCGTACTTATCCTTCAAGAAAGCAACCGTTCTCTTTGCTGCAGTCTCAGGATCAGGGAAGGGAAGGATCTCAGCGGTTGTCCACCCATCGTATCCGATGGTTGTCAGTGCAGTGAAGATATCATCCCAGTCCATATGACCATCCCCTGGGGCATGGCGGTTGGTATCTGCAAAGTGGATGTACCGTACGAACTCCTTGTTACGTATCAGGCTTTTTCCAATGTGGTCATCCTCAATGTTCATATGGAACACATCAGGCATCATGGAGAAGTTCT
>CAZTXW010000124.1:0-5245 GCA_964617345.1 uncultured Sphaerochaeta sp.
GTTAGGACATCGGGTTTTCATCCCGACAACAGGGGTTCAATTCCCCTAGGAGATGTAGCAACGCTGAAGCTGTCGTTTGTACGACAGCTTCTTTTATGTAGACTCACACCACCCCTTTCCTCGGCTCAGATATCCCCCCCTTGGGGGGCAACCCCATCTCTCAGCCATTGGGCAGTCAGGGTGTCTGCTGCCAACATCTGTCTTGGTGTCCCTTCAAAGATGATTGAGCCACCATCGCTTCCTCCCCCTGGCCCCAGTTCCAGTATCCAGTCACTTGCCGCAATAAATTCCATGGTATGTTCAATGATCACAACAGAATTTCCCTGGTGCACAAGATTCTGGAATACCTTCAGGAGCTTTGCATTGTCCTTCATGTGCAGACCTATGGAGGGCTCATCCAAAATGTATATCTGACCCTCTTCCTTCAGATGGCTTGCAAGCTTGAGGCGCTGTACCTCTCCTCCACTCAATGAACTTGTAGTCTGGCCTAGCCTCAGGTATCCCAAACCCACATCCCTGAGGGCTGCAACTTTCCGGATGATTCTCGGCCAGCCAAAGCTCATTGCCTGATCAATGCTCAAGTCCAGGATCTCAACGATATTCTTCCCCTCATATCGGTACGATCGTGCTTCTTCTGAATATCTGCTCCCCCCACAGGCTTCGCAACGAATGGTCACAGGATCGGCAAATGCCACATCTGGCATTGTCACTCCCTTTCCTTTGCAGAGAGGGCAGGCTCCTAGGGAGTTGAAACTGAACAAGCCTGCAGGCTGTCCGGTTTCTTGTGAAAGGGTGGAACGGATATCATCCATAATCCCCATGTATGTGGCCAAGGTTGAACGGCTGGAGATGCCTATCCTGTCCTGGCTTACCAAAATGCTTTCCGGATATTTCTGGGGGAAAGCTTCCAGCATCAAGGAGCTTTTTCCCGAACCCGATACACCACATACGGAGACTAGTACACCTTTGGGGATTGAAACGTCCAGGTGTTTCAAGGTATTGGTATGCACATCCTCAAGGGTGAAAAACCTGTGGCTCTGGCGTGGATTCTCCTGAATCACCAGAGGGTGATCCAGAACAGTAGAAGCGCTGGGAGAGGTTTTCAGGTCTTCTGGTCTTCCCTGAAAGACAACCTGCCCACCTTTCGTGCCTGCACCAGGTCCCATCTCTATCATCTCATCAGCTGAGCGTAGTATGGACAGATCGTGCTCGATGACTATGACCGTATTGTGCTGGTTTTTTATTCTCCGTATCATCTGTATCAGCATGCCCACCTCTTGTGGATGGAGGCCCGAACTGGGCTCATCAAAGATATAGGTCATGTTGTTCAGACTGCTGCCCAGGTGACGGGCAATCTTAACCCGTTGTGCTTCGCCGCCTGAGAGGGTATGCATTTTCCTGGATAGGCTCAGATACCCCAACCCCATCTCGATCAGTTGCTGTATGGGGACAAGGCCTTGTTGAGCGATCGATTTTCCAAGGGGATCATCGATCTTCTTCAGTTCCTTTGCAATTTCAGTTATTTCCAGCTGTGAATACTCCAGAATGTTGAAGGCGCCTATCTTTGATCGCAAGACCTCCGGATTCAGTTTGGATCCTTCGCACGTAGGACACAGGGCATGGGTGGAAGCAGCCAGTACGTCCTCATGGGATACCTGCTTGAGCTTAGAGATATCACGATTGATATAGAGGCGGTTGAACCTGGGGAGCAATCCATCCCACTGTGCATTTTGCGGGCCGTCCTTCGTATGAAACGGGGCATCGACCGTCCCCCCTCCCCGAGGGCCATAGAGGAGGAGGTTGCGTTTTTCTTCCGAGTAGTCCTGTATGGGCTTGTCAGGATCGAAGAGGCCGCACGTCATCATCCATTGGCCTTGCCAGCCGGCGGGGGACAAGGGTCCGAACTGCACGGCATACTCTCGCAGCGACTTGGTACCATCAACCAGTTTCGACACATCGGGAGCTACCACCTTCCCAAAACCATCACACTGGGGGCATCTTCCAAAGGTACTCTGCCGCGAAAAGTCAGTTGCAGAGCCTATCAGAGGCTTTCCTATCCGTGAGAACAACAGCCTGATCAGTGGATCGATGTCCATATAGGTCCCGAGTGTTGAGCGGGAGTTACTTCCTACAGAGCGTTGTTCCACGACTACAACCGGGCTCAGGTTTTGCATGAGATCGGCATGGGGCCTTTCATATCTTGGCATCTGGTTCCTGACATACAGAGGATAGTTCAAGGTCATCTGCCTTCGGCTTTCTGTCGCCAAGGTGTCAAAGGCAACCGAGCTCTTCCCTGAACCTGAAATGCCGGTAATGACGGTGATCTTTCCCTTCTGTATGTTCAGGTCTATATTTTTCAGGTTATTCTCTTTGAGTCCTCGCAAAATGATTTCGTCTTTTGGTCCTGCCACTGTGTTATCCTTTATCCGCTTCTACAAAGTACTCATTGTGGGAAGAAAAAGCAAAAACCCCACCAGACTTCCCTCAGAAGCGACCTCAGGTTGATCGAGTCGGTCCGTTGGTACATCCATGTGAGAATACTCTGCCTCCTGTGCAGGTGGGAATCTTGACAGATACGGGTTTGTGGCATAACAATGAGATAGAGGATACGTATCTGATACGTCAAATCTCCCAAAGCAGACTAGCTACGTATCCGGACAATTACCCTTCTTCCTAGCTGCAATCTGTCTCTCTTGTACCCACACCCGCAAGAACACAGGTTGCAGCTGCCATGTTCGTATGGCTATGCAGTTTCCTGCACCAGCAAGACCCTTCCTCCCCACGTGATGGCCAGTGCCCCTAGAGGAGCGGTGACGAGGATGCTCATCACCGCCATAGCCAGGATGATCTCCCCAGGGCGGGTGTCCATGCCATGTGCTTGCATCACCAGAAGGGGCCCTGCCCCTATGGCTGCCTGCACCGTTGCCTTGGGAAGGTAGGAAAGTACGACAAAGAGTCTCTCCTTCTGGTTCAGGTTTGATCCTACCGTACAGAGGTAGGTGCCCACAGACCGTGCAAGGAGAGCTAGGAATATCAAGGCAAGCCCTTTCAAGCCAGCATCGAGGGCGGCCCCTACCCGCACTTGGGAACCCACAAGGGCAAATAGGATAATCTGGGCAAAGACCCAGATCTTACCCAACTTGGATGCAATCTCATGAGCCATCCTCTCGCGCTTCTCCAGTATGACAATGCCTATGGTCATCACCCCTATCAGGGCGGCAAAGGGAATGTTCCATTTCTGCAGGACCGTTCCCAAGCTTACCAGCAAGATCGAAAGCCCAACAACGATAAGGGTCCGCTTGGTTGCCCGTGGATTGAACCTTTCAAACAAAGTGACCAGAAGAAGGCCCACAACCAACCCGACTGCAAACCCTGAGAGAACTGAAAGGGGGATGCTTGCTACCTGCCAGGCGACGTTGACTTGCTTTCCACTATATATGCCGATGAGGATGCTATAGGCGACAATGACGGAGACATCATCAAGGGAGGCCCCGGCAAGTACCATGGTGGGGATGCTTTTCTTCTCTCCCCTTCTCTCTTCGATGAACCTGATCATAGGAGGCACCACTACAGCTGGGGAGACAGCAGCCAGAATACAGCCAAGGATAGCCGCTTCCATGCCCCTGATACCGAGCAAGAAAGGGGCGAGGCTGAAGATGAGCAGGGCTTCACAGGTTGCCGGAAGGAAGCCCAACAGCAGTGCATGTATGCCCACCTGGTGCAGGCTCTTCTTGGAAAGGCTGAAACCCGAACGCAGCAGGATGACTATGAGCGCTATAAGACGCAAATCAGAACTCACAGCCATAAGGGTGGGATCGAGCACAGCAAGGAGCTCTGGTCCAAGGAGAACTCCCACTGCGACCATACCCACCAACGGCGGCAGGCCTATGCGAGTAGAGAGCTTCTCAGACAACAGGCACATCAGGATAATAAGGGCAAGACTCAAAGCCATAACTAACTCCTAAAGACAGGGATGCTGTCAATTTCTTGTTAGGAGTTATCAGCATCGTCATAAACGGGCGGTTTTCTTCCCAAAAGGGATATAGAAGGCGAACCCCATCGCCGCCTCTCATTCTAAGCAGGTAAAACATATTGGTCAACGTATACCATCTGTACAAGAGGGGCTTTGTATGAATAATACACAAGGTAAGGAGTCATACCAATGAACACTATTTCCAGGATACAACGCATCTGTGATGCAAACGGCATTTCCGGTTTTGAGGACGAGGTGCTCCTCGCCATCCGTGACGAAGCTTCCGGGCTTGGAACCTTTACCGAAGACAGCATGAGAAACCTCTACCTCTCCTATGCAGGGAACAAGGGCAAGCGCCCTCTCATACAGCTTGATGCCCATACCGATGAAGTGGGTTTCATGGTCAAGTGCATCCGCGAAGACGGCATGCTGGAATTCATCCCTATCGGCGGTTGGGTCACCAGCAACATCCCGGCCCACCGTGTCCGGGTACGCAATAGTGATGGCGTCTATATTCCAGGGCTTGTCGGCAGCAAGCCACCTCACTACATGAGTGAAGCCGAACGAAAGGCAGCACCTGAAATAACTGCCATGATCATAGACATTGGCTCCTTCAGCTACGAAGAGACGGTAACCAAGTACAAGATCCAGATCGCCGCACCTGTCGTCCCTGAAGCGAATGTCACCCTCAACGAACAGAACGGCCTACTTATGGGCAAGGCCTTTGACTGCAGACTTGGCTGTACCTCCATCATCGACACCCTGGAAGCCTTGCAAAACCAGGAACTCAAGGTTGACCTTGTTGCAGGCTTTGCAAGCCAGGAAGAGGTAGGATGCCGAGGTGCCATCATCACGGCCAGAACCATAGAGGCCGATGTGGCCATCTGCTTTGAAGGTGTTCCAGCTGACGACACGTTCCTTCCCACCTACCAGAGACAGACCGCTGTGGGCAAGGGTCCGATGCTGCGCCATATTGACAGCAGGACCATCATCAACCCACGCTTCCAGCGTTTTGCCCTCGATATTGCAAAAAAACACAACATTCCCGTACAAGAGGCCGTTCGATCAGGCGGTTCGACCAATGCCAGCCAGATACACCTCTCCCATAGTGGTATCCCCACTATCGTCATAGGCGTGCCTGTCAGGTATGCCCATACACACTGGGGCATAAGCAGCCTTGAGGATGTCAAGAATGCAGTAAAGTTGGGTGTTGAGATCATCAAGGCCTTGGATGAGACAACCATAGCTGGATTCTGATTTCCTACAGTACAC
>CAZTXW010000125.1:0-5236 GCA_964617345.1 uncultured Sphaerochaeta sp.
ATAAGAGTATAGAGGATGCATACTGCTTGCATCAATATGCAGGAGGTCGATTATCACAAGCTTTATGGGGTTTTTGCCTAGAGTATGGATTCATGACCATGGAAAGTGCTACTATCGGGTATGAATTTGACACAATTTTTACGAATCGTAGAGATTCGCACCAAGATCATCAGCATGGGCACCTTTGCTTGTGGAACTCTTTTTGCCCTCTATACAGAAGGTCGCCTGAACCTAGGTGTCGTGTTGCTCATGGCTTTTGCCACCCTGTTTGTCGATATGGGCACTACCGGCTTCAACAGCTATTTTGACTATCGAAACGGTACAGACAGGCAGGAGACCAACTGCGAGGACGACAAGGTGCTGGTGTACCAGGGGGTGAATCCCCTGCTTGCCCTGCTGGTCAGCCTGATGCTCTTCGGCGCCGCTGGAGTCCTGGGTCTTGTCCTCGCTTACCTGACGAGCTGGTATCTCTTGGTTGTCGGTGGGCTCTGCATGCTGGTAGGCTTTGCCTATACAGGAGGACCTTTTCCCATATCACGCACACCTTTTGGCGAGCTGTTTGCCGGGTTCTTCCTGGGTACGGTCCTGTTCCTCATCTCGTACTTCGTGCAGACGGGAACAGTCACGACTGAAGCCCTGCTTGCATCGTTACCCGCCCTTGTCCTGGTGGGTATGATCCTTTCAGTAAACAATAGCTGTGATCGCATCAGCGATGCCAAAGCTGGGAGAAAGACCCTCACGATCATCCTTGGCAAGTGGGGTACCACCTTCTTGCTTGCCCTTGAGGCCCTTATAGTCGTAGCATTGACACTGACGCTCTATCTCTTGGGAATCTACCCCTTGGTCGTAGTGATCGCCCTTGTTCCCTTTTTCCTGTTTGGAGCCTTTGAATTCAGGGCGATGGTGAACCGGGGTTTCTCCAACAGTACAAAACAGCCCAACATGGGATCGATAGCGCGAGTCTATGTTCTTTTCAGCCTCTGCTTTTCCCTAGGGCTTGTACTCTCCCACCTACTTACGTGATGTTTGTGAATAGTCCATCATAGGGTTTTCTGGCTTCTTGATAGTCATCGCATAGAAGGTGTTTGCCAATCCCAGAAAGGCTGACATGGTGAAAAGCACCTCAATGCCCAGCTTCTCCCAGATGAGCCCACCAAGCAGGGCGATGATGACGCTTATCAGGTGATTGACCGAAATTCCAGTCGTTATCGTTGCTGTCATCTCCTCAGGTGTTGAGGAGAGGTCCTGCACATAGACATTTGATGCCATGCTTGCCAGGGAGATGACCGAGTCCAGGACAAAGTTGATGCATACGACAATGAAGGCGATGTGCATGGGGAACAGGCGATGGGCGAAGCCATAGAAGAAGCAGACAACCATGAGGATGAGGGTATCCCCTATCATGATGGTCTTGTATCCGAGGCGGTCGATGAGACGCCCGATAAGGGGCGCGAGCACCATACCGAACGTTGCACAAATGGCCAGGAGAAAGGCTATGACGGAGGTATCGGCCCCATAGAAGAGAATGAGTACATAGGGAGCGAAGGTAAGGAAAATCTGTTTCCTGGCACCATAGAAGACCTCCAGCATATAGTACTTGGAGAATTTCCTGTTGAAGTATATCCTGCTTCGCTTTACATTCTTGCCCTGGTCCTTCATGGTGAGTGCGATGAGTGTGGAGAGCAGAAGCAAGAGTGCAGCAATGATGAATACGACCCTGAAACCGGTTATTGCACCCTTGGGGATGCCCATGGCCGCAAAGAGCAGGAACAGGCCGGTTACGGCCAGAAACCCCACGATGTTTCCCCCATGGCTGATGCTCGAGACAATCCCCAGGGAGGCTCCGCCCTTGCCCTTGTTTGCCAAGGTCAGGGAGAGGGAGTGCTTCATCGGCATGACGATATGCTCGCCTGAGCTGAAGATGACCATACTGAGGATCACCATGACCTTGGAGGAGCCGAGAAACAGGATGCCGACCACTCCTGCGAGCATGATGGCCGTCCCTATCTTGAACACCTTGGTCTCGCTGAAACGGTACATTGCAGCAAGGATGAATATCAAGAGGAGGCCGGGCAATTCCCTGAAGAATTCCACGATACCCCGTTCAAACTTGGTTATCTTCACTATCTCTGCCAGATAGTTGTCCTGGACGCCACGGTAGAAGCCGTAGGCGAGTCCGCTGAAGAGTATGGCGAACAGGAAGGGACGAATCTTCAGTCCCTTTCGATAGATGCTTTGTGTTCGGGTGTTCATCTGCTCAATCCTTGCGGGTAGTAATGTCTGTCCTACCGACTATGTCCCCATTTTAGCTTGCATGTCAATTGTTCTTTGTATCATCATGAGCCGTATCTGTTGATCAAAACCAAACAAACTGCCTGAAAGGGGAATGCAGAGGGTGGGTTAGGAGCTATTGCATAGGAAAGAGAGAAAGAACAAGAACAAAACCGCAAGGATAGAACAAACGAGGTGCATTGCAAAACTTGTGTTCCGTACATAAGACGAGTATCATGCAAGAGGAGGATATCTTCCATGGCAGATACTGCTTTGAACGTTAAGACCTCTCTGGGGACGGTCAAAGGTGCTAAAAAACAGGATGTGCTTTGCTTCAAAGGGCTCCCGTACGCTACAAGCCTCACCCCAAAAACTCGGTTTTCCCCTGCCTTGCCCTTTGGGAAGTGGCAAGGCACCCTCGATGCCACCTCCTACGGACCTATCTGCCCCCAGAAGAGTCTGCTGAGGAAGAAGATAGGGGAGGACTCTCTGCGTCTGAACATTTGGACTCCTGAAACAGAGGGTAATCCCATGCCTGTGCTGTTTTTTATCCATGGGGGTTCTTTCAAGCAAGGTGCTGGAAGCGAGTCATTCTATGAAGGTTTGCATCTGGCAAAACAAGGAAATATGGTAGTGGTGACCTGTAACTACCGTCTCAACATCTGGGGCTTCTGTGACTTTTCAGATCTCGATCCTTCCTACACAGGCAACAATGGCCTCTCTGATGTCCTGCTTGCCCTCAAGTGGGTACAAGCGCATATCCACTGTTTTGGAGGTGACCCTTCCCAGGTTACCATCATGGGTCAGTCGGCTGGGGGGACTATGGTCAGTGTTCTCTCCACTATTGAGACGGCAAGGCCTTTGTTTTCCTCAGCCATCATTCTCAGTGGAGGCCCTACCCAAGTGCAAAGCCACCACGAGTGCCTTGAGACCTCCCGTGCATTTCTCGAATATGCAAAAATTGATTCAAAGGTTACCATGGAGAGCCTGTCTACTGAGGACTTGGTGGGTTTGCAACATAAGTTTGCTAACAAAAGTCCCTTGGGAGCTGCGACCTACCGACTTACCGTTGATAAAATTCTTATCAGTGATTACCCCATCCCTCTGGCCCTCCAAGGCAAGGGGAGGGGCAAGCCTTTGCTCATAGGGACCACTGAGGATGAAATGGGTTTTATAGCCATAAAACCGCTTGCCAATGTGATACGACTCAATGAGTTCGTTGAAAAAGGACTTGCCTTGGAACAGGATCATCTGAAGCAGGAGCTTTTGCATACCTACAAGGCATGCTACGGGGAAAAGAGGGTACGATCTCAGGTATTCACTGATCTGGTCTTCAGAATCTCCAGCATCTGGTTTGCCGAAGCCAGTTCTCGTTACAGTCCTACATGGATGTATCGCTTCGACTATGAGACAAAGGCATTACAGATGCCTGGGATGCATGCAGTGCACTCCTCGGATCTGCCGTATGTCTTTGGTAATCTGGAGAATAGACTGGTCAAGCCCTTGTTCTGGCTCGAAAGGGATATGGCTCCGATCTATGCAGTTGCAGAGGAGATTCAGCAGGATCTGATAAGGTTCGTCCACACGGGAAATCTTCCTTGGCAAAGGGTCACCCCGGACAATGTCATAGCCAAACGCTATGATGAGGAGTCTTCTGTAGGGGAGATGGTCGACCCTGAGATAGAGGAAATCTACCGAAAGACATCCTACTATGAGAGGAGCATCAAGGGGTTGGGGACGATTGTAGTGTGAGGGAAAGTTTGGGATAGGAAAGTACTACTTTACAAGGGCGTTATGTCCCTCTCACCCCTTGGTATTATCGGAAACCATACTGTCTGAAACTTGACCATAGGTGTCTCCTGTCGTAGGGTAGAGCTACAACAGGAGGCTCGTATGCAGAAGAAGTTTGGATCAGATCTCAAGGATAAGGTTGCCCTCATCACCGGAGCAAGCAAGGGCCTTGGCCTTGGGCTTGCAAGGATCTTTGCAAGGGAAGGGGCAAAGGTGGCCATCGCATCAAGGGATGTTCCCAGCTTGGAGAGCCTTGCCCAAGAAATCAGAGAAGAAGGTGGGGTTTGTGAGAGCTTTGAGCTTGACCTCAGGAGCGTCTCTTCCATCTATGCCTGTATCGAAGCAGTAGAACAGAAGATGGGAAGCATCGATGTCCTGGTGAACAACGCAGGTATGGGAAATCCCATTCCTGCAGAAGACATCACCGAACAGGATTGGGACTGGATGATGGATTTGAATCTCAAGGGCACTTTCTTCACCTGCCAGGCAGCAGGGAAGAGGATGCTTACGCGGGGCAGGGGAAGGATCATCAATATCAGTAGCCAGGCTTCTGTTGTTGCCATACCCGAGGAGAGTGTCTACTGCGCCTCCAAAGGTGGGGTAAATATGCTTACCAAGACCCTAGCTGTCGAGTGGGGCGCAAGGGGTGTGACCGTAAATGCAGTGGGACCTACCTTCATACGCACCCCAGGGACTGCCGAGCGCCTGAACGATCCTGCATTCCTTGCAGGAGTGTTGTCCAAGATTCCCAGGGGCAGGGTAGCCACCATCGAGGATGTCGCAGCTTCAGTGCTCTATCTCGCCAGCGATGGAGCAGACATGGTCACAGGGACGCTGCTGTTGGTCGATGGGGGATGGACTGCCCTCTGAAAAGCTATGATGGGTGTAACTCGGAGAAGCACTCTATCAGGTCCAGATAAGCCTGTTTGGTCGTCCCTTCAGGGATGAACAGGTTCAGATGGTCCAGAGCCCTTGTTATGGAGACATACAGCAGATTCCTCAACAGCTGCTCATTGGCCTTTGCATCATACTGGCCCTGTTGCCTTGGCTCGCCTCCCAGGCAGAGCAGGACGACAGGGAAGTCCAGGCCCTTTGCAGAGTGCAGGGTACTCAACCGGATGGAACCACTCTGCTCAAAGGAAAACTCCTTGTCCAATACCTCAGAGACGGTATG
>CAZTXW010000126.1:0-5140 GCA_964617345.1 uncultured Sphaerochaeta sp.
CAGACTTGTCCCTCACTGAGGGGGACAGTCTTACTGACAAGGTCATCGACTACCAACTTGCCTGAAGCCATCAGCTTGAGAACCGCAGGGTACTCTCCGCTGATGGCACAGCTTCCCTGGAGGCGTATCTGTCTTGTCACTATCTTCTGCAGTGGCAGTTCAACCTTAGGGCTCACATTGCCGACCAACACCACAGCTCCCCCTTTCTTCACCACATCAATGGCTGTATTGATAGGAGCAGTTGCTCCGACAGCCTCATACACCTTATCCAGCATTGCCCCGTCTGTAAGGGAAGCAACCTCTTTCAGCAGGTCAGGGTCACGAGGGTCAAAGGCATAGTCAGCCCCAGAGGAGAGGGCTTTCTCCCTCCTTGCCTCGTCAGTCTCTAGGGCAATGATGAGGCCGCTGGTGATAGGGCGCAAAAGCTTGAGAATGAGCAGTCCTATCAGGCCGGTCCCTACCACTGCCACATCTTCGCCCAGAAGGGGAGGTGCAAGGGCAATGGCATGGGCCGCTACCCCTGCAGGCTCAGCCATCGCTGCCTGGACAAAGTCCAAACCCTCAGGGAGCTTGAAGAGGATGCGCTCCTCAATGAGGGCATACTCTGCAAAGACGCCATCCTGCTTGTACTCATCACAGCTTACACCCAAAACCCTGCGGTTGTTGCAGAGATTTACTTTTCCCTGTTGGCAGAAAGGGCAGATGCCGCACCAGATGGTGGAGTCGAAGGTGACCCTGTCACCCTTTGCAAAGTTCCTTACCAAGGAGCCTACCTCCTCTATGACACCACTTGCCTCATGGCCCATGATGATGGGAGGTTGGCGCCTGAGTGTCGATCCATCAAAGCCATGGACATCACTGCCACAGATAGCTGCAGCCTTGATGCGGACCAATACCTCTGTAGGTGAGGTTATTTTTGGCTTAGGGACATCTGTAAACTCGAGTTTCTTGTATTCGGTCATTACCAGTGCTTTCATACGTACCTCTGCTTCCTTATGTGCAACTCTTGCCCTTGGGTCACCAAGGTCAAGAATCTCCTTAGACGATCTGCCTACCAGCTATGTGATGGGTCAAGGCGTTTGCTAACCCAGCACATGCTTGAAGGCAGTTGTAAACAAGCCCTCTGAATACTTCTCCACTAAATGCTGTACGTCGTAGAGGCCGTATCACCACCACGTCCTGTCCAGTTCGTGTGGAAAAACTCGCCTCTCTCCTTGTCTACCCGCTCATAGGTATGGGCTCCGAAGTAGTCACGCTGGGCCTGCAACAGGTTTGCAGGAAGGCGTTCGCTGCGGTAGCTGTCAAACCAGGAGAGGGCTGCTGAAAGGGAGGGGGCGGGAATGCCATTTTGGGCGGCGGTTGCTACCACGTCACGCAAGCTCTGTTGGTTTGCATTGAGAATCTCGGTGAAATAGGGGTCCATGATCAGGTTGTCCAGCTCACCATCCTTTTCAAAAGCTTGGCTGATCTCATCCAGGAATGCCGACCTGATGATGCATCCGCCTCTCCATAGGAGGGCTATGCTGCTAAGGTCCAAGTCCCACTTGTTGCTCGCTCCAGAACTCCTGATCAGGGAGAAGCCCTGGGCATAGGAGATGATCTTTGCAGCAAAGAGTGCTTTCCCCAACTCCTCTATAAAAGCCTTTTTCTCATGGGTACGCTCAATTTTCTTAGGGGGGAAGACCTTGCTTGCAGCAACACGTTCGTCTTTCTGGCTGCTTACACTGCGTGCAAAGACTGACTCTACGATAAGGGTGAGGGGAATGCCAGCATGCAGCGCTGCTATGCCAGTCCATTTGCCGGTCCCTTTCTGTCCTGCAGTATCGAGGATGGAGTCCACAAGGGGGGAGCCGTCCTCATCCTTGTAGCCAAGGATATCGGCTGTGATCTCAATGAGGTACGAATCAAGCTCGCCCTTGTTCCAGGTGGCAAACACTTCCTGCATCTCGGCATTGCTTAGTCCCAAGTACCTGTGCATGAGGTCATATACCTCGCATATGAGCTGCATGTCACCATACTCGATGCCGTTATGGACCATCTTTACAAAGTGCCCGGCACCTCCGGGGCCTATCCAGTCACAGCAAGGCTTTCCCTCGACATGGGCAGATATTGCCTGGAACATCTCCTTGATGGCAGGCCATGCCTCCTTTGATCCTCCGGGCATGATGGAGGGTCCTTTCAGCGCCCCTTCCTCACCACCGGAAACTCCTGTCCCGATATAGAGCAGGCCCTTGCTCTCGACCAAGGCCATCCTGCGATCGGAGTCCTCATAGTTGGAGTTCCCCCCGTCTATGATGATGTCGCCCTGTTCCAAAAGGGGGATGAGAGCCTCAATGGTATCATCGACAGGCTTGCCTGCCTTGACCATCATCATCACCTTCCGGGGTGTTTCCAAGGAGGCGACAAGCTCCTTCAGGCTATGGGTCCCTACGATGTTCTTTCCCTTGGCCCTGCCCTCCATGAAGGCGTCAACCTTGGAAGTGCTCCTGTTGTAGACTGCAACGCTGTAGCCTTTGCTCTCAAGATTGAGCACTAGGTTCTCTCCCATGACGGCAAGACCGATCAAACCGATAGATGCTTTCATATGTTTCTTTCTCCTCAATTCAAATACGTCTCTTTGCGATGACATTTCTCATTTTGTTCAAATTCTCGACTCCCTGGTTTTTCATCTGTTCCAGGACCTCCACATAGAGGATGTCGATGACGGTCAAGGACACTATTCGTGCAGAGAAGGACTCTGCAACCATTTGCCTTGAGCTGGTGCTGACATGCAGTAGGTGTTGGGCCATCTTCGCCAAAGGTGAGCGGCTGTTGCTGGTCAGTACTGCAAGGGGGCACCTGTTGTTCCTGAACTCCTCCGCTATGGCAAGAGTATCATACCCTGATCCCGTATGGGAGATGATGAGGGCTATATCTTCTTCCGATGACTGGGAAGCCAGCATCAGCTGCATGTGATAATCTGTAGCATAATTGCAGTTCAAGCCCGTGCGGATAAGCTTGTGGTACGCATCAAGGGCAATGATGTTCGATCCCCCAAGGCCCACAAGGTAGATATTCCTTGCCTCTGAAAACTGTTTCCCCACTTGGTGCAGGGCATCGCGACTGATCCTTTTATAGGTTTCGCTAAGGGTGTCCTGGGCATTCTTGAATACGGTGTCGATGGGGTCTTCCTGGTCGGATACCCCTATCTCAAAGACCTGCTCATTGGAGGGGATGGTCTCCCTGGCCAAGGCGATGCGAAAGCGTTGGTAGCCTGCATACCCCAGCTTACGGGCAAACCTGACCATCGTCGACTCACTGATGCCGATCATTTCGGCAAGTTCCTCGATGCTGGGGTTTACCGACTCCTTGGGGTGCTTCAGGATGAAGTCAGCAATCTTTTTTTCTTTGACACTCAGACTCTCATACTTGCTCTGAATGGTATAGATAGCACTGACTTCTTCCATGGTCCCTCCACTGTCCCTTTGGTTAGTATAGTATGAAATAAATATTCATGCAATTAAAAATAATATTCATCCTAGGTGGAATATTCGCATTTTCTCCGAAGTTTTATGGATAGTTGGAACGAAATTGTTTGACAACGCCATTTTTCTGTCATAGGGTTGAGTGGATGAGCAAGTAGGCGACTAGGAGATTAGTTGTTCAGATTAGTGTTAGGGGTAGTATGGAAGTGGTCGGAAAAATAAAGAAAATTGAGATGCCCAGTGTCTCTGACCTAATAATCAGGCAGATTCTCTCATTGCTGGAAGAAGGATCATTGAAACCTGGTGATCAGCTCCCTTCAGAGGTAATCCTCCAAAAGGCTTTTGGTGTTGCAAAACAGCAGCTGAAAATGGCATTCAAAAAACTGGAGCTGTATGGCGTTTTGGAGACACGGCCGCAATCGGGCACATATATCCCTGATATCGACACAAAGATCCTTATCGGGCTCATAACCAACATCCTCAACATAGGTGAGAGCTTTGATGTGCTCTCTCTTGAGGATACACGGGCAATCCTTGAGGTCCGTGCTGTGGAGCTAGCCGCTGCGCGTATCTCAGATGCTGACCTTGCTAGTATCGTTAAGGCTAACGATATCTTTTTCACCCGGTCCAAGAAAGTCCATCGTGCTATTGAAGATGACATATTTTTCCACCTTGAGATTGTAAGGCATTCAAAGAGCTCGACTCTGATAGCACTCTACTCCTTCATCACCAGACAGCTCATCGAAGTATGGAACCAGATGGACCTGTTTGAGGAGCAAAGAACACGCCGACAACTGGAACAAACGTTTGGCGAACATTCACGTATCATCGAGAAACTCAGCCAGAGGGATGTTGAAGGCAGTTCCAAGGCAATGAGGGCGCATATGGATAGTGTGTATGCCGAATCCTTATACCTGAACAAGTTATTGGAATCGCGCTAACCGGATGATGGTGTTTTTCTTTTACTATAAAAACTATGAGAGGTGATATGCGATGAAAGTTCTCCAAGTAACTAAGCCGGAAGAAATACTGATACTCGAACGTGAAGTGAGGTCCTTAGGCCCAGGTGAGGTCTTGATACAGGTGAAGCGGGTAGGGATTTGTGGTTCTGATATCCTCATCTACAATGGAGGAAATCCCTTCACCATATACCCAAGGGTAATTGGCCATGAGATAGCAGGGGTTGTGGCGAAGACAGCCGCTGACGTTAAGCAGGTTGCCGTAGGGGACAGGGTCAGCATCGACCCTGTACTGAACTGTGGCAAGTGTGACGCATGTAGAAGGGGACACCCCAATGTCTGCTCTCATCTGGAGGTCATGGGCGTCCATACCGATGGTGGCTTCGCCTCGGAATTCATTGTTCCTGCCAAAAACCTCTACAAGGTGCCAGATAGCCTCAGTTGGGAAGCGGCGGCTTTTGTCGAGCCTTTCTCAATAGGGTCAAACATCTGCAGTCGTACCCAGGTAGGCCCTGGTGATAGGGTCCTGATCGTGGGCAGCGGGGTAATTGGAAACACGGTACTCATGACAGCCAAGATGCTTGGAGCGGAGGTAATTGTCTGCGATATCGTGGATGAGAAGCTGAGAAAGGCAAAAGAGCTAGGTGCTGATACTGTATTCAACAGTGCAAAAACCAACCTCAAGGATGAGGTTATGCGCATCACAGGTGGTGACGG
>CAZTXW010000127.1:0-4885 GCA_964617345.1 uncultured Sphaerochaeta sp.
CTAGACACTCATTTCTGATTCAGCTCAGTGAAGGTTGGAGCGTCTGAGGCATCTCCTGAAACTTCCACTATCTGGGGAATGATAGGGATGTCGTCCCATCCTATGGCCTTGAGGATATCCTCTTTCAGCTTGACGGCCTTACCGCTCAGAAAGCTGACAGAACCTTCATCCAGATAGAGGATGAGGCCCTTTCGTATGCCAAGGACCTTTCCCACACCCAAGCTACGAATCTCAGAGACAGGCAAGGACCAGACCTCCATGGCGGGCTTCGCCCTTGTCCTGTTTTTCTGCATGCGCTGGTAGAGAGTCACCTCACTCTCGCTTATTACCAGCCTTCCCCTCGTAAGATCGCCATCTCCGCTTGGAGGCACCTTCCCACAGAACAGGGAGAGGTTGTACCCGTCTGTGCGTACCTTCCTTACATCTGCTTCACTGACCCAGTAGGAGAGTACATAAAACAGGAATACCAGAAGAAACAGCAGGGGGAATATCATATAGTATGCCACTATCCCTATGTATGAAGGGGAGATAAACACCACGACAAGGGTCAAGCCCAGTAAAAGCACTTTCAGGAGAGTTTTCATATCCATGACTGTAATGCCTAGGCGAGAAAAAGAAAAGCCTTTTCACCCGGTGAAGCGGTTTGGCATGAGGGAAACCTATCTGGGTGGAGGCTACTATGAAACACGTTCGTACCATGACCGGATTTTTCGTTCTTATGATGGTTCTTGTCATAAGCTTTGCCGGTTGCAAGGAAGAGCCTGGCAGATCTTCCCTGCGCCTGACGATGCAGAGCAATGATGACCAGAATCGCTCCATCCTACCACAGGACACCCCTTTGGAAGTGTCTCGCTATGCAGTTACCGGAGAAGGGCCGCAAGGAAGCACCTTTGAGATGCAGAGTACCAACCCCACCATGGAGGTAGAGGGGTTGCTCATGGGTAACTGGGTCATCACGGCAGTCGGACAAAACAGGGACGGGGTAAACCTCGTATCCGGTTCTACCAGCTGCACCCTCACCAGTGAACCCACCAATGCCCTCATCGAGTTGAAATCCCTGATGGGAACCGGGACGATGAACATCCAGTTCTCCTGGGACAAGGCAAAGATATCCAATCCCAGTATCGATCTCTGGGTGACAGACGCAGAAGGGGTCAAGACGCAGGTAAACCCAACGACCAGCAACTACATCAATGGTTCGGTCTACTACAGCGAGACCTACCCTGCAGGCTCCTACATGATCCAGGGACGCCTGTACAGCGGGAGTTCTGCTGTAGCAGGATGTGCCGAAGTCGTGCGTATCGTCGGAGGCAAGACCACAGAGGGCCTTATCTCACTCGACCTTGACAAGTATCCTGAGATACCCAGTAGCCTCACCCTGATCAACAAGATGGGAACTCCTATCGAGTGCGCAATATCAGGTATCACACCCTCGGTTGCAGCATTGCAGGAGGTTACTGCAAGTGTCACTGTCCCCGAGTCGGAGAACAACGAGGATCTGGGAGTCCTGTGGTTTCTCGATGGTGAGCAAATATCCTCCTCACTCAACTGCACCTTTACCCCCAGCACGGGAAGCCACCGGCTGGACCTCATAGCAAAGGGGGCCCTTCTCGCCAGTTCTGGATCAGCCAGCATCTCTTTCAAGGCCACTGTTGCAGGGACACCGGGGTACCCGGTTCTTGCACATACGGTTGCGGACAATACCGACGGCCTGAAGATCAGTGGGAATACCAAGGTTGCATTCCTTCCTGATGGAAAGATTTTGCTGGCAAGCTCAATCCACAGCACCCTACAGATCTGTAGGATTGTCCGTGATTCCCTGGAGGTCGTGAGGACCTATACACAAGCTGATGGTTTCAACACTGTCAAGGTAACCGATATGCTGGTGCATAAGAGCACAGGCAGGGTCGCCATCGCAGATAACCAGAACCCGGGGATAACCCTCTACCAGTACAATGCAAACAACGCTTCACTGACCAAGCTCTTCTCACGTGACAATGTGGCATATGTATATGAATCAGAGCAGACAACATTTGCAAGCATCAAGGATCTTATGCTGGACCCCATCACCGGGATACTCTACAACAGCGTACCCGGAACAAACATGTTGCCCAATTCCAACTTCCTTGCAAACCAGGCACCTGATTTCAATATGTACAGCTACACCCATTGGTTCATGGATCCGTTCAAGATAAGCGGCATGTCCATGTCACCTTTCTTGAATAGGGTCGCCCTGATCTCAACTGAGCAGGATCATCTCAGGATATTCAAACGGAGCCCTGCAGGGCATCTCTTCGGATATCTCAGGGAATACAGTGGTGCAGACACACCATACCTCACGGGAATCAGCGCGGTAGAGTTTGTCAGTGACATCAATGTGCTCACAGGGGGAGATACTGCACTCAACCGATTCCAATTTTCACCTTGTCTCGTGGATACGGGAAGTGATGGATGGGAACAGGTTGAGACCTGGATCTCCGGCATGGATGGTATAGGGCAGATGCAAGGCATCGTACAACTCCTTCCCAACTTTCCAAGGGGCCTGCTCTATGTCCTGTGCAAGGGGAGTAAGAACATGCAGGTGTTCTCCATCCAAGAGGATACGTACGCAATGGCATACCTAAAAACAATACCTCTTGGGAGTTTCACCCCTTCCAAGGCTGCTCTCTCTCCTGATGGCGAGAACATGCTGGTCGTTTCCGATACAAACAATGAGATCCTGCTCTTCAGCATCCCCCAGTAGGGGGAAGAGGATATCTGGAACGCTTGGAATGACCAGGTTGTCCTGAGCTTTCGGAGAAACAGGTGATGGAGGGAGTGCCTACCTGCACTCCCTCCATGGTATCTGGGGGGAAAGAGGATAGGCCGACAGGCCAATAAGGCAGAGAGGATGATTTCTCCTCCACTGACCGGAATCTGGAAGATCACTCGAGGTACAAAGCAATGCATACCCTTACAGAGTACCACCAACTGAAGATTTTCTCTTGTTACGGGCAGCAGCGGCCAGCTTCTTGTCACATCTTCTATTGAGGAAATTAGCAAGGAGAACAAACATATCATGGGGTTCGGTTAGATATACTGGCTGCAGGGCAAATGTTTCATAGTTGATGTTTTTTAGATACCTGTGAAGCGGGATGAGGGCAACAATGAAGGTGAATGCCGATGCCAGTGCAAATCCATATCCTGTGTATTGCAATGGTTGTGTCCTGAAAAATAGGGTAAGGAGCGTATTGGAGGTGAAAAAACAGAGAGCTATCAGTAAGGCACTCTTCCTTTTTTCAAAATACAACAGCACTAAAATATATATAAAGGAACTAATGTTGAAGAGAGCCCCAATAGTAGTTACCTTGAAAATATCCCTGATGGCATAATTGATATTGAGTACCTTAAAAATGGGATGAGCAAGTGCCACCAAGGATATGCTTACCAGCAGTTGGATCAAAAACGTATAGAAGAGATTGTACCGCAAGGACTCTATCATTGCATTTTTTGACCTGTCAATCTCTTCTAATGTTTGGGGAGAATTGACATTTCCAAAATATTCCCTGTATGTCTGGTAGAATTCGGTTTCGATAATGACCAGAAAAAGAACCAGCGTTATGATCGTTGTGAGATAGGATAAAAAGACTGCATTATCGTAGTAGGGTGCAAATACAAAAGCGTCATACACTTTCACCTGGTAAACACTGAACCATACGATAATATTATCAACCCATAGTCCACATGTATAGAACAGGCCGATAAGACTTAAAACTGCATGTTTGCCGAAAGAGCGTATAAAATCATACTTGTAAGGGTTCCCATAATGAAAGGTTGACAGAAACGTGTAGGAGAGCAGTACGAATGTCACGCTCAGACCAACACTATATGCTACCAGGAAATTGCTCAGGCTTCTCATTTCCTTGAAGGGTATTGGGTTTTCTAGCAAATAGAAAATCAGGGCTATGGCAATCAATCCCCCCAGCAAATAGGCAATGCCTATGAGCTTGTAATTTTTTACCGCACTTAAGAAAATCATTATCACCCAAATCATTGATATCAAGACAAATACAAACGTTGCAAGCAACTTGTAGTAGATAGGTAAGGGTATGTTGTAATAAAACCCAGCAGAAATAAGGAGACTGAGAAAAAAGACAATGTTGTTGACTCCCAGATATGTGGGTTTCAGGACATCATATTCCTTGTTGTAGAGTTTATCGGAAATGTATCTTGTAACGACCAGCTGTATGGGTGCTACCAATATTTGGGAAAAGAGAAAAGAATAGACAATGGTAGCAGAAAAAAGATCTCTTTCAGTATTGTTTATTTTCAACAATTCCATGAGTATCAGCAAAAAATTGATCGATAACACACTAATGATCCATGGGCCTGCTGCAATGAATGATGAGTACAGGTACGCAAGGGCCCTACTGGAAAAAGTCTCCTTGCTGAACATTCTCTTAAGGGAAAATCCAATACCTGCCATATCTGTATCCCACCTTACTTGTTGTATTTTGCATACACATCATCAAATATTTCTGTATAGTTAGAAACCAATACCTTTTCATTGTACAATCTGTTTCCCCGAGTATACCCATTTTCTCCCATGGTTTTCCTATACTCGGGATTTTCGATCAACTGCAGAATTGCCCTTGCAGTATCAGTTGGTGATGCAAGTTTTGTAATTAGCCCGCAGGGCCCTTCATGCTGATCTTGTTCAAGCAACTCCCTGCAGCTCCCAACATCTGTAGAAATGCTAGGTATCCTTGCAGCCCAGCCCTCAAGGATTACCAGAGGCTGTCCTTCAGATATTGAGGTGAGCACCAGCATATCCAATTTCCCAAGGTAATCCTTGATATTCACCCTGCCGGTGAAAATTATGGAATCCTGGAGGTCTAGCAGTCGA
>CAZTXW010000128.1:0-4783 GCA_964617345.1 uncultured Sphaerochaeta sp.
CCAGAACCCACGTCCAGGAGAAGCCAAACCCTAGGTTTGTGAAGCAGGAAGAAGGGTCTTCCCTTTTTCAAGCCGATGGTTTCTCTGATGAAGTCATGCTTGTCATTGAGACAGATAGAGGATTGGTTGCCCTGGTAGGATGCTCACACCCCGGGATATTGAATATGCTCGATTCCGTCGAGGCCTCCTTTGGCCAACCGATCTATGCCCTCTTTGGAGGGACTCATCTGGTTGAAGCGGACGAAGAGCGAACCAGGTATACGATGGACAACTTTGCCGAACGAGGTATTGTCCTCTTGGGTATTTCCCACTGTTCGGGGGAGAGGGCGATAGCGTTGTCGCTTGAACATTCCCCCCTCAATTTTCGTAGCTGTACAGGGTCAACAATTATCCTTGAGGGATAAAGACAATATTGTTTAGGAGGACGAAAGCATGGCAGGTTGGTATCTGTTTCTTGTAATTATTGTTGCTATTGTAGGAATGGTACTCTTGATTTCCAAATTCAAGTGGCACCCATTTATCGTTTTATTGTTAGCCGGGTACTTTGTAGGTGTCCTAAGTGGAATTTCTGTTGATGACCTGATAGGTATCCTGACTTCTGGATTTGGATCAATTCTGGGAAGTATCGGTATCGTCATCATCTCTGGTACCATCATTGGCACTATTTTGGAAAAGACCGGAGCCGCACTGACTATGGCAAACACCATCCTCAATGTGGTTGGAAAGAAACGGGCACCCCTTACCATGAGCCTCACCGGCTACATCGTAAGTATTCCCGTTTTCTGCGATTCGGGTTTTGTCATCCTTTCACCCATAAACAGGGCACTTGCAGCCAAATCTGGAATTTCGTTGGCAGTAATGGCAACTTGTCTCAGTTCCGGCTTGTATGCTACCCACTGCCTGGTTCCCCCTACACCGGGGCCCATCATCATGGCAGGAACGTTGCAAGCGGATCTTGGCTTGGTGATTATTGTTGGTAGCTTGGTATCTATTCCTGTTATGCTGATCGGATACCTGTATGCTCTAAAAATTTCCAGTAAGTTTGATATTCCAGCCAATCCTGAGGTCTCTTTGGAAGAACTGGTAGAGAAATACGGTAAGCTTCCCAATGCACTGAGGTCCTTTGCACCTATCTTGCTTCCTATCATACTCATAGCCTTGAAATCAATTGCAGACTTCCCTTCAGCTATTTTTGGTACTGGCATGGCAAAAAGTTTCTTTGACTTTATCGGAAACCCAGTAACTGCGCTGCTCTTTGGTGTCGGCCTTGCCGTTACCCTAATTCCAAAATCTGAAGCGAAAGGAACTGCCTTTACATGGATCAGTGATGGAATCTACAGTTCTGCAAGTATCCTTGCCATTACCGGCGCCGGTGGTGCCTTGGGTGCTGTCCTGAAGAGCCTTCCCATTGCAGAAATACTTTCCGGTAGCCTTGTGCAGATGAATGCAGGTCTGTTGATTCCCTTCATCATTGCTGCCTTGCTCAAGACCGCAATGGGAGCTTCTACTGTCGCTATGATCGTGACATCAGCTATGATGGCCCCCCTGATGGGACAACTTGGCTGGACCAGTGAGATGGCAAAAGTTCTTACCCTCTTGGCGATTGGTGCAGGTTCGATGACTGTATCTCATGCAAATGACAGCTACTTCTGGGTAGTATCACAGTTCTCCGACATGAATACCGCAACAGCATACAAGACTCAGACCGGTGTTACCTTGGTTCAAGGGATAACCACCATCACTATCGTGATGATATTGGGTATATTCTTCCTGTAGCAGATGCTATGATTGTCTCTATGGTGTCGGCAAGTTTCTGCCGGCACCATATTCTCATAGAAGGAGTAGGGGTATGGATCCAATTGGTTGGTACTATCAGAGAAGAACGTTGAATGCCATGGTGCAGAACAAATGGGAAGAAGCCGAACGCTTTCTTCTCAAGCAGATATCACACAAGGGCACTTCAATGGGACTCCAATACAACCTTGCCCTTATCTATCTTGGGCAGGAACGAAAACAAGAAGCGTACGAAACCTTGCTCTTCTGTGTTGAAACCTATGGGGAGAGTATTCGCCTCTGTAGGATGCTTGGCGATATTCAATACATGCATGGCAAGCGTCTTGATGCAATACGGTGGTATACAGCCGCCATTGCTGATAATCCTCATGAAAAGGAATCAAAACTCATCCTGAGGCGATTAGAGATTCTTGGTGAGGAGAGTCGTTACCACCAGGTCTTGGCGAACCAGGAAAAAGTGGAACAGGCAAGACTGCTCTTCGCTACAAAGCCTGAGCAAGCCTTGGATCTGTATCTGAGTGTGGTCAAGGACGATCCTACCCATGTGGAAGCCCTGAACAATCTAGGATCACTCTATCTGGATGAGTTTCATGATGCCGAAAAGGCTGAGTCTTGTTTTATGCTCGTGCTGGAACTCGTCGAAAGCAGTGCGGCTGCACAGAACCTCGCTAAGGCAAGAAAGGCAAAACAGGCAAAGAAAAAAGCGTAGGCTTTACAAGCTACACTCTCTTCTTATCCAAACCTATCAGATATATCTCAAAGGAGTCATCCCTACAAGCCTTGGGCTTGAAGGGCTTCACCTTGGTAAAGAAGGTGCGCATCTCCTTGATGATCTCCACCTCACCACCACCTTGGAAGATCTTCACCACCAGATTCCCATGCTCCTTCAGATGTTCCTTTGCAAGGGAGACCACCTGCTCGGTTAGGTATTCGCTACGGGCGGTATCGACTGCACGGTTTCCCATGGTCATGGGGGCGACATCACTGATGATGGCATCATACGGACCGTTCTCTACCAGGAGTGAGCGTATCTCCTTGCTGAATGCATCACCTACGAAGGCAGTTACGGTAGGGGGTATGGGATCGAGGTTGAGGGCATTGAGGTCAACAGCAATGATTCTTCCCTTTCCTTTCAGGAGCTCCCTGTGGGTATAGAGGGTCCATGACCCTGGGGCGGCTCCGACATCGAGCACATTGTCCCCTGGCTGTATTATCTTGGTTGTCTTCTGGATCTCTTCCAGCTTGTAGACTGAACGGGCAGGGTAGCCCTCTTTGTGTGCACGTTTGGTATAGGAGTCTGCACGATCTCGTCTGCTAGTAGCCATAGATATGACTATATCAAAAAGATGGACGACCCGGAAGGGCAAAGAGAAGGTGCCAGCGAATTATTATGGGGTGGGGAGAGAGGTTCGCTGGCACCTAAGAAATCACACTTTAAGGAGGTTTGAAAAAAACTGTTGCTCTACATAGTAGTATGCAATAGCCGTGCCAACTCCCAAATACAGACCTAAGGGTAGGCATATGTTGCCAATGGCAAGAGTTTGTTGTCAAATGCTTAGCAAAGCCCTGTGAAAAATAGTAACACCCTTCTCTTTCTTCACACCTTGCTCAGAAGATGCTACAGCACCTCTAGCATAGGCTAACCCTGCAGCTCTGCTGCCTCTGACAACTCTATTCCGGCCATACTCCCTGTTTCCTGGAAAAGGAGGGTACCGTCTTTCTTTTTCAGGGTAACCTCGATGGTTCCCCTCACACTCTCAAGGATGGTCCGATCCATAGTGCCTTGGCGAGGTGCACTCAGGTGGGAAGCAGGGCCTAGGGTAGCTACAAAGGTGATCACATACCCCTTTTGGCGGATACTAAGTGTGGCATGCTCCCTGTCCTGTTCCAACTTGATGATCTTAGCTCCGGTATAGGTGCCGAACCTGATGAGCTTTCCTCCTATCTGCAGAAATCCCAAAAACCCTTGGAAGGTCATCCCCAGGAAGGGAATCTTCGCCACAGAGAGCATGCAGGAGACCTTATCGGAGGGGAAGCAGTTGGCCTGCATCCATATCCATGCGGAAGGGAATGATGTTCCCCAATCCTTTTCAATGTAACCCGTACCCCCTTTGCAATCAGTCTTCTTTCCATTGAGCTCTATAAACCCCTCCAGGCTGTGATGGGTGGAAACCACCCCATGAAAGCACTCCATGAAGGGAACATAGGCATACCATCCCATGATGCCCGGCGCTGCGAGGGAGACAGGAAATGAGGTTGTATTGAGGTTTTTGACTTCAGCTTTGAGGTGGAGGTCCTCAAAGCTGATATCAACAGAAATGCCCTCTGCAGAAAAGTGATTGTCCCCTATGGTGACGGAGAACACCTTCTTCTCAGCTGAAAAAGCCTCATAAGGAAAACGGACATACCAGCTTCTCTCCTCCCTACTGCTGATGACCTGTATGAAGGAGTGACGATCATCTCCCATTGCAATACCAGGTATGAGGGCTATGACCTCATCCTGCATTGCCATCTTGAAGTACCAGCCTTCAAAATAGTTATTCTTTTTGTTTCTTCCCTGAAAAACAGGAGGATGGAATAGGGTGTGCAGGCTCATAGGGGTTCCTTTTCAGATCTCATCTCCTCTATTTCCGGGAAGGAGGACATCTTCTTTATTAGGATACATTGTAGCAACTCTTGAGCATGAGCGAAACCAAAATAGTCATGTGTTTTGTGTACTGGTCTTCCATGATAGGGTAATGGTGTGTCCAATCGACAAACATATAGGGCCCTTCTCATGCAGTTCGGAAACTCATACGTCAATCATATACTTTTGATACGCCCAATCAATGTACAAGCCGATGGGGGTTTTTACTACCAAATAGTGTGAGAAATGGAGCCGAAACTATAGGTAATCCCACAGCCTTTGCCTTGGAGCTTCTGTAGCAGATGAGCATAGACAAAAGGAGGGTGCCAGAAGAGGATTGGGATATCTTCTTGGCACCCTGTC
>CAZTXW010000129.1:0-4720 GCA_964617345.1 uncultured Sphaerochaeta sp.
GGCATTGGTTGGCTCTCCAGGCGGTGGCCCATGAAGACCCGCTGCTCTTGTGGGTCATCCAGGGGATTTGGCATGAAGAGGTAGAGCAGCTGCAGCTTGAACTCTTCGCTGAAGAAGCTGATGTTCAGGTTGTTGTGGGAATCGATGTGACTGCCGATGATGAGGTCCCCGCTTTGGCCGACTCCCCAGTGGATCGGACCCCTCCCAAAGGAGAGGTTCCACCATGCTCCCCCCAATGTGATCTGGGAATCACGTGGCCAGTTGGCCTGGAACTCCTTGTCGAAGGTCATGAGATTGGTGTTGAAAGCCTTCTTGAAGAGGAGTGCCTCCTGTAGGTATTTTGAGGAGGTGTCAGTATTCTTAATGATGGCTCCTATCCCATGATGATATTTACCTGTAATTGATAGTCCTACATCATCTGGTGCAACAGCCGAAGGCCCAGCCTCCACACTGGTAGCGAAGTAGAAGCTGTTGTTCCACTGCAGCTCCATACGCAGGTCAAGGAGAGGCAGGCGCCTGTCCATGGTGTAGTCCCACTCTTCGGGGAGTGAGAACTGTGATGTGTTTGTATGGGAGTATGCTTCCAGGGCGACAGTGGTGGAGAACCTATGGGTCAAGCCGTTGCTGTCCTGTTGCTTGAGCCTTGTCTCCAGGCGGGAGAGGGCTTGCTTCTTAAGCTCTGCTGTTCGGCCACCATCAGGGATGACCGAGAGGATGAGGGCCGCCTCTTCGGTGCTCCAAGGCCTTGCCCCTGAGGGAAGAGCCAATCCATGCAGGCGGTAGAGGATATCTGTCTCTTCATACAGCGGTGAGTGGACATTGATGGTCTTTGGGGAGTATGTGGTACTGTACAGGGGGCTTACAAGCAGGAAGAGAGTGATACTTAGGAGAAATGCTAACCGTTTTACCATGGCTGGATTGTAATCCTTTTGCTAGTGTTGTTTTCCTAGTGTACTCTCCCTTCACAGGTCTGGGAAGGGAGTATGCATACATTTGATTACAGTGGCATGGCATCAAAGGGTGAGTTGTATTGCGTGCCTGACAGTCAAGGGGGAATGCTCGCCCGATATCTGGTTGTAGGCAAAGAGATGATCCTCTTTCTTTTTAAGGAGATGCTCCTCGGTGTGGAAACGCCGGTGACAATTGGGACAGAGGCACAGCATGTTCTCCATCAGGTCGTTTCCTCCCTGTGAAAGGGGGCGTATATGGTGCACATCAGCATTCAAATGCTTCCACTGTTCCTTTATGGGTAGTGTCTGTACCCACTTGGGGCGATAGATCCTCGTGCTGCAGACCTGGCAGTGGAAATCGTACCTGCATTTGAGCACCTCCTTGAGGGTGGAACTGCTTAGGTAGTATCTGCTTGCACCATAGCGGAACTCCTGGCTTGAGGCGGGTATGAACATAAGTCTGTCATCTATCTGGGTGCGGTCATTCACATCCTTCAGGAATTGGTTTACCCAGTAGCGTGCATCAAGCTCCGCAACCCCATATTCCGCTTCCCGATTATCCCGGTACATATCCGCCTTGTCCAAAAGGTATGAGTAGATGAGCAGGTATGCCTCTTCATTGGTGTGGGGTTTCAGCGTTCGTAGGGCATCATCGATGGGACATCCTTCGAAAAAATGCTTGTGTGCATCAACAAGCCCCAAGAAATGGAGGATATTCATCGATTGGAACCCTTTGGAGTATGAGGGGTCGAGTCCGAGAATATCCCTGTCAAGGGCGCGGTGACTCAATCCTGTGAAAAGGTAGTGATAGACCACCTCCCGGTGGTCATCAATGGAGTACTGGTTGAACTCCCTTCCCCTGCCGGTTTGCTGGAGGGGAGGAAAGCTTGGAAGCATCCTTTGCCCGTTCATACGGTAACTGTACACGCTCAAGCTTGTGCACACAATAGATTTATTGTGCTTTTAGCTGCTATTGCCTACAGCTCTTCAGTATAGAATAGCTTACTTGCCTGCGAGAACGCCTTTTTCCTGGCAATGATCAGGTAGGAGACAAAGGATGCCAGCACATAAAATGCCGATATGCCCACAGCTGCCCAGAAGAGGGAGGGATTGTTGCGGGTAACGCTGAAAGCCGGCAAGTTTACACTCATGATGAAGGGGATCGCAAGGACGAAGACTATGCCCACTGCATAGAGGAAGTCGGTTGCCACAGGGGTCTCAAACTCCTTGTCCACGACTCTCAGAAGGGCGAGACCTGTCGGAAGGGTGCCTGTTGCAGTTCCGTAGATGACCAGCATCCTATAGAACTGGTGGTCATCAAAGATTCGGGAGCAGTACCAGGGAAGCACCACGAGTGTCAGGAACATGCCAGTAAGTACCAGGGTCAGGATAGGGAGCCAGTACCCCTGGACAACAACCAGCGAGATGGCACCCAGGGAGGAGGCAACCGTAAGGTCAACCGAAAAGCCGCTGATACGGTTGCACGTTGCGGTATCGATGGTCGTCTCAACCTTGAAGAGGCGCATGAGCATCTTAACACCCAAGGCACAAAAGGAGCTGAATACGAAATTGATGCCCCAGAGGCTGTCGGCAAGATCCGAACCTAGGGGACCTATGAGGTTCAACAGTGAAGTCAGGCCGGTAAGGAATCCCCAGCTGATGAGGTATGTGGCCATGACCAGGGCTATATGATAGGTAAGGGAGTCGAGGGACTCTCCATCGGTGGTGAGGTAGGAACCTATAGGACGCTCTGTGGTGACCCGACTGAAGAATCCCGTACGCACACTCTTCTGATTGATCTTTTTTCGATACTCACTGGCTATCCACCCCCGCTTGATGCCTTGGTTGATGAGCATGACTCCCCCAAAGCTTCCGACGAGGAACCCTATGGCAGCCAGGGTTAGCCCAACAGAAGATGCACCGGAGAAGCCCATCTTCTCCCACGTCACCCCGATCGAATATGCTTGACCCGGTCCTAGTTCAAAGGCAAGGGGGAGGGAGAATCCAATGGCTGGAAACAGGGTGGGGCTTACCGTAGCAATGAGGAGGGCTGTAACCAGCAACCCAAAGAAAGCCTGCAGTCCGTACTGGGCCATCGCTGCAGTGACATTTGCTGCAATGGCACGCTTCTCCTTTGCCTTTTTCCTATTCTCGGGGACGACCCTGAGCATCATGGCTATGAAGGAGATGTTCAGCAGGTGATAGACTATCTCGCCTAGGAAGTCGCTTTTCAACCCTAACCTCGGAGCAAGGAAATTGTAGAACACCAAGAGCAGTATCCCTGCAACAATGGAGGCTGGTATCAGATAGCGTTGAAAGAAACGAATGCGTGCCCTTGCAAGGGCCGCGACGAGAAGAGCCACCGAAATGATCCCGATATGTAAGATGTAATTCCAATTCATAGGGCTTCCTTTGTATTCAGCAGGTGAAAAAGTTCAACGTACTTAAGGGGGGAACCATCTTTCTCGGTCCTAATCCTATACAGCTTGTCGTCATGATAGAATTCTATCGTATTCTTGGCATTGATAACCATCGATTGCATCTTCGAAAACGAGAATAAGGAGAACAATACAGGGTTGGTGCTGACAACCTGCATCCCTTCTTTCGTTGCAGAAAGGGAAAAATCCTTGCTCATGATAATGAGTTTCCCCTCCTCCCCCCTTTGGAAGAGTACCCCTTTGTCGGAGGGGAAGAGGGACTTGTCCGGATTTGCTGCTTGCATGTGAGAGAGCAGCTGCCCCCTCTCCCAGTCATGCCACTGGGGAACATCCTTGAAAGGGTTGTTGCCTTGGACCGACTTGAACTGGTCATAGGCATCCAAGTGAGAGCTCATACCACACTTGGAGCACCAGATAACATCCTTGTTGGTCCGTAGGGTGCTGTAGGACAAGCAGTCGGGACAGAGGTAGAGAACCCTCTGTAACCCTTCAGCCTGTGCTCTCCCTATGAAGGGAATGCGATTTTCCTCCTGCCAGGTGCGAAAGGAGAACGATAGGTGTGAGACAAGATACTCATAGAGCTCATCCTTTGTCATGGAAGCAATGGCTTGTGCAGAGAGGGGGGGAAGAGCTCGGATCAAAGGAGATCCCACCCTTTTCTTGTCTGCCCAACGGGGCTTGGTTGCATAGATTCCTTCAAGGCTGATGATAATGACTGGGACTTTCAATATCTTGATGAGCTTGGCTGTCGCCTCGTCAAAGCCGACACTCTCTCCGTCCCATGTCCTGGTACCTTCGGGGAAGAGCCCTACGTTGTCCCCTCTCTTGAGGGCGTCGCTGATGGCCCTGATGGTGTGCAGGTCGCTGCGTCCTTGTTGCTTGGAGATTCCACCAACCCATCTGCCCAGAAGCATTTTCAGCCCGTAGAGTTTGAACAGGTATGCACCAGCCACCCATCTGATATGGACCTTGGCTGCCGCAGATACAAAGAAAGGATCATAGACTTGGCTATGATTCCCTAGGATGAGGAACGGTTCCCGCATCTCCGTGAGGATTTCCATCCCTTCCGACCGGATGCGATTGGACCAGAGAAGGTATCGCCCGTAGGTCGGTCGTGCAAGTTTTATGAACAGTGGGGTTTTTGACACTCTTTTACTCCTTGTAAAACATATCACAGCAAAGAAGGTGTGTCCATAAATACTAAAGTTGATATCAAGTGATCGGTGCTCTTCTTGACGGAGCGATATTGGGATGATACAGTTAACCCAGTGATTTAGTAAGATATACTCTTGCATAGAGGGTTTCTTTCATTTTACCGATTGTGCATAAGTA
>CAZTXW010000130.1:0-4606 GCA_964617345.1 uncultured Sphaerochaeta sp.
TTATTAATTATATACAATAAAACATCTTGCAAAATATCTGTTTTTTGTTGGCACGCTATGTGCAAGTACCTTTACATACCCCATGGAGGCAACTGCACATGAAAACACATAAGACTATGTTAAACAATAAAAGAAATGCTTCGGCCTATGATGATGCCAATATACTTACCATGTATCTGAAGGACATCAACAAGATTCCCTTGCTGACAAAGGATGAGGAGCTGAGTCTTGCAAAGCGCGTCGTAGAAGGCGATGAGTTTGCCCGCAAGAGGATGATCGAATCCAACTTGCGCTTTGTGGTCAATGTTGCCAAGAAATATCAGAACCAGGGCTTGCCCCTCATCGACCTTATCAACGAAGGCAACATCGGTCTGATGACAGCCCTGGAGAAGTTCGACCCTGATAAGGGCTATCACTTCATCAGTTATGCAGTGTGGTGGATCAGACAGTCTATCATGAAGGCGATCAACGAGAAGAGTAGGGCGGTACGCCTGCCGCTGAACAGGACCAACGAGCTGTTGCAGATACAGAAGGCCCAGCGATCGCTGATGAGCGACAACAGTACCGAGGACCCGAGCCCTGAGGATATCGGCACCCTTACAGGGTTCGATGCCGAGCATGTGAATCACCTGCTGAGCATCAGCCGCGATCTGGTCAGCCTTGATGCCCCTGTCTTCAACGACAGCGGAAGCAGTAGCATCGGGGATTTCATCGAGGATGAATCACGATCGCCTGAGGATTCCCTGCTTGATGTTGCCCTTAAGGAGGACATCAATATGGTATTGTCGACCCTCAGTGACAAGGAGAGGGAAATCCTTGAACTCCGCTTTGGTCTTGATGGCAAGATTCCCATGTCCCTCAAGGAGATCGGCGAGATCTACAACCTTACCAAGGAGAGGATCCGTCAGATTGAGAAGAAGGCCCTGGAGAGACTTCGTGTACCCCAGAAGAGCCAGTTGCTTGAGAGCTACATTGCGTAACTAACACCCCCTTGTGGTGTGATCCATATAGATATACAAAGCCGGTCAACAAACGTTGTCCGGTTTTGCTTGCAAGGCCCCATGCATAGCTGTCATATGCTTAGCAGGAAGAAGATACAGAAAACCACCGTGCATCATGCATAGGTGGTTTTTTGCATCTACAGAGACATTGCAACAAATCCTATAAACGGGTCGAGCTACCGATATACCCCATATTGAAGGATACGCCTGCTGCACATTTCATCACCTGTTCTGCCATGATCTCAGGTCTCATCTCAGGATGCTGGGCAAGTACCCAGGAGGTGCTTATCGCTGCAATGACCTGACCGCGGTAATCATAGACAGGGGCTGCAACGCAGTTGATGGCAGGCTCGGCTTCCTGGTCATCCAGGGACCATCCTCTTCGTCTGCACTCGCGGATATCCTGCAGGAGGCTCTCTATGTTGGTGATGGTATTGGGTCCTCGCTTTTCAAAGACCTCGTCTTTCATCAGGAGCCTGATCTCGTCATCGGTGAGTCCCATGAGCAATGATTTGCCCAAGGAAGTGCAATAGAGGGGCTTGGACTGGCCGATAATCGCATACTTGCGTAGGCTGTTGATCTGTTCCTTGTTGTCGATATAGACCATCTTGGTTCCCTGCCTGATGGCAAGGAATACCACATTGCCTGTATTGACTGATAACTCCTCCATGAAGGGGGAGCTCTCTGTCTTCAGCTCAAGGCTGTTGAGGTAATGGCTGCAGAGCGCAATGAAGCCCGGCCCGAGTCTATATCGGTTGTTGTCATTGTTCTTGCGAACGAACTCCCGCTGTATCAACACAGATAGAAGTCGATGGGCAGTACTTTTGGGAAGGTCAAGCTTTTCAGTTATCCCAACCAGTGTTGCTCCGTTCTGTTCGGTTGCAAGGAATTCTAAAATATCAAATGTCCTATCTACGGACTGTACTTTCAATACTGATGACACCCTGTTGCCTCCTATAATTAATATATTCTATTTGAAAGGTCTTGACAACTCCTAAATGAGCCGTATAATGAAATGGTGTTCCATGATATGGGATTTATGGTTGATATATGACGATATATGCATATATTCTCCAGAAAAACCCATGGATATGATATAGTGTCCCACAATACGGGACACAAACAGGAGGAATCGATGAAGAAACTGGTACTGTTAGCACTCTGTGTTCTACTGGTTACCCCATTTTTGTTCTCGGCTGGACAGGCTGAAGCAAAAGCCGACAAAGTGTATACCCTGAAAGTAGGGCATGCCTCAACCACTGCAGCAACAAGGCACAAGGCCCTGCTGACCTTCGAAGAGTTCGTTGAGAAGGAATCAAATGGCAGACTGCAGATTGAAATCTACCCTGCAGCTACCCTCGGAAATGAAAACGACATGATCGAGGCCATGAAGCTGGGAACCCTTGAGATGTTTGTTGGTGGCGTATTCGCTTCCCAGACACCCATGTTGGAAATCTACCTCATGCCTTTCTTCTTCCCCACCCAGGCTGACTTGATGAAAGTCTCCCGCAGTGAGCTCGGTGCTAGGATCATGAAATCAGCTGAGCAGTACGGCATCAAGATGCTTGCTATCGGTGATGGCGGATCAAGGCAGATCACCAACAACTCACGTCCCATCAGGACTCCAGCTGACATGAAGGGCCTGAAGATCAGGACACCACCCATCGAATCCATCATCAAGAGCATGGAAGCCCTCGGTGCAAACCCTGTCTCCATCCCCTATGGTGATACCTACATGGCTCTGAAGACCAACGTGGCTGATGGACAGGAGAACCCTCTTGCAAACATCGGTGACATGAAGTTCTTCGAAGTGCAGAAGTACATGACCATGATCGATTACCAGTTCCATCCCGAGCCCATCGACATTGGCCTGGACATGTGGAACAAGTTGCCCACCGACCTCCAGGAAATCCTGCAGGAAGGCGCTTGGATTTTCACCGAGGAGCAGAACAGGCACAGAAGGGAACTCAACGACTACTACTACAACATGATCGTAGATGGTGGTATTCAGGTGTACAAACCAACAACCTCTGAAGTTGCACAGTTCAAGAAGGCTTGTGAGCCTGTCTATGACTATTTCGTGAAGAAGGGTGTATTCTCCCAGGCTGACCTGGATGAGATGCGTTCTATCGTAAGCAAATAAACAACAGTAGGGATGGCCCGCCCCCCAACCGGAGCGGGCCTCTGTCTATATGTATGGAAGAGTGATTCGCATGAATACATTTATACTAGGGGTCGACAAAACCCTGTCGATACTAGGCAAGGTCCTTGTTGCAATTCTTGCCAGTGGAGTCATCATATCGGTCATATTGCGATATGTGTTCTCCATCGCATTCGTCTCGTCGGAGGAGTTGCTGACCATGGTCTTTGTCGCAACGACCTTCTTTGGAGCTGCCCTCGGCCTTCGTGAAGGCGAGCATATTGCGGTAAACAACTTTACGGCAATGATGGGTGATAGGCTGAAGAGGGTATGTAGCCTCCTTACTGAAATCGTAATCATCATCGTATCGGCTGTGATGATCTATTACAGCATCCGCATGATCCAGAAGGTTGGTAAGGTCCCATCTCCTGCAACGGGAATCGCACGTGGGTACTACTACAGTCTCATGCCCATCTCCTTTGTCGTCACTATCTTCTACGCACTTGTGAATATCCTGAAACTCTACATGCACATTGAAGAGCCTGTCAAAGGGTACAAGGACGATTTTGAACTTGGCATGGAAGTACTGGAAGGAGAGGCGTAATGGAACTGTCAATGATGTTTTTTGGCCTGATCGTATTGCTGGTCATTGGAGTTCCCATCGGGTATGCCATCGGCAGCTCGGGGCTTCTGTACATGCTCCTGACCAACCCTGGCTTTTTGATGACGTTCCCCCAGCGTGTCTGGTCCGGAACCGAGAGTTTCATCATTATCGCAATGCCCTTGTTCATGTTGACAGGGGAACTGATGAACCACAGTGGGCTTACCCGCAGGCTCATCGACTTCTCCATGCTGCTTGTCCGCCCCCTAGGCGGTGGCCTGGGAGAGGTGAACGTTGTCTCCTCCATGATATTTGGAGGCATATCCGGTTCCTCTGTAGCTGATACTTCCGCACTCGGAAGCATCCTGATCCCAGACATGGTCAAGCAGGGGTATCCCAAGAAGTTTGCTGCAGGGATCACCGTAGCATCATCAACCATAGGGATGATCATCCCCCCCAGTGTTCCGATGCTCATGTATGCGATGGTCAGCGGAGCCTCTGTGGGGAAACTGTTCCTCGCAGGCCTCATTCCCGGTATCCTCGTAGGTGTTACCCAGCTTATCCTGACCTTCGGCATCTCCAGAAAGAAGGGCTACCATCCCAAGAAAGAGAAGATAAGTGCAATGAGCGTCCTGAAGATTACCAAGGATGGATCTCTTGCCATGCTGATGCCCGTCCTGATTATCGTATCCGTCTCCTTCGGTATAGCTACCGCCAGTGAATCGGCAGGAATAGCAGTATTGTATGCAGCTCTGCTCGGATTCTTTGTCTACAAGGAACTGAAGTGGAAGGAAATGGGCAATGCCCTCAAGAAGACCTTCATGATGAGCAGCTCCATCATGATCATCGGTGGTTTCACCATGA
>CAZTXW010000131.1:0-4301 GCA_964617345.1 uncultured Sphaerochaeta sp.
GCTCAGACAACATAACAAAATAGACTCTTTAGTGTCAAGCGTTCTTTTCAAAGTAATGCAGAATTATTCTTCTTGCATCGCAACAGCGCCTCGGCAATCTCACAAAACCCTGCCCCACCCTCTTTTCGGGCAACAAACTTGGGCAGATCTTGCATGCTCTGGCTGTGCTTTCTTATATTCCCCACCCCGAAGCTCAAGGGGAAATGGGAAAACATCACCTGGTCATTGGGGGCATCCCCACAATAACAACAAATCTCTTGCAGGATGGGCCCTTCGAGACCGAGAACATCCCTGAAGAATGCCTCAGTACCGCGCCTCTTGTCAAACTCGCCAAACCAGGCATTCACATGGATCGAGCTTACCGCAGTACCTGCACCAAGGGCCTGGCAAGCGGCTACTACCCTGTCAATCTGAGCCCTGTCCAAATAGGGGGGCTCGCTACCATGGTCAAATGCAATATCATAGATGCGGGCAAACTGATCACTGGAAAGCTTCGCTTCCGGGACGAGATGCAGGACATTTCTTATAAGGTCTTTCGCCCTCTGCTCGTATCCCTTTGTCTCTATCGATGGGTGCACATAGTGTTTGATGACACCGCCTTCCCTATAGAGACAGACAGCACCACTTTCACTGAGAACAGCCTCTACCGGCCACTGCCTCAGATAGGTATCACCCCAGCCTGCAGAACCTCCGGTAACACAGATGACCTTCAGACCCGAATCATGCAGCTTCCAAAGAGCCTCAAGGCCCTCTGGATGCAACTTCCCATCCGTAGTGATCGTATCATCGACATCGGTAAGCACATAGGTAAGGGACGCGACTTCACCTGCGGTGAGTGTATGTAGTTCTCTCATGCTGGCCCTTACCGTGACAATGTGGAGAGGCTTCCATCACGGATGATGGCCTTCACATAGGTAAGCAGGGAAGCAGCCGAGGCAAATGCCGCCAAGGCAAACACGATAGTAAGGGCAGTAGCAATTGGAGACAACCAAGCAGCGCCCGCAAACCAACGCGTCAAGGCTATGTACAGCACCCCCGCCGCTCCGCTGACGGCATACAGGACAGCCTTCATCTTACCCCAGATGTTCGCAGCAACCGGCTTTCCCTTACCCATCATCAGCATTCTGAGGAACAGGATAAAGAATTCGCGCCACATGATGATAATGAACGCCCAGGAGGGCATTATCCCAAAACCTGAGAGGCAGACAAAGTAGGTCAACCTGGAGAAGGTATCTGCAAAGGGATCCATTACCTTGCCCAGGTCTGTGACCAACCCATATTTTCTTGCAATGATTCCATCGAGGAGGTCGCTCATCTCAGTGAAGAGCAACAAGATGATGGTCAGAATCGAAGAGAACTTGCCTATCTCAGGCCCAATCCAGACAGGGAGATTGAAAGCGATGAAAAACAACGGGGCCATGACAAGGCGAGAAACAGTGAGCTTATTCGGAATATTCATAGGCATCCTCTAGTTGCCGAACAAGCGGCTGAACTTCTCTTCAAGGTAGCTTGTGAACAGCTTCGCGTCAAGAGGTTTTCCGGTTGCCTCACTGAGCAGCTGCCCAGGCAAAAGGAGACTTCCCTTCCTATAGATGTGCTCATTCAGATAGGAATGGACCTCTTGCAGCTTGCCTTGCTGCAGCAGGGAATCTATTGCAAGATCTTGGTTTGCCTTCTGCCAGATCTGGGCCCCATAGAGATTGCCCAGGGCGTAGGTAGGGAAATATCCGAAGTCCCCACTGCTCCAGTGCACATCCTGCAGCACCCCTTGGGCATAGGTCTCAGGCTCCACACCCAACAGCTCCCTGGACTTTGCGTTCCAGGCATCAGGAAGATCATCAACAAAGAGATTGCCAAACAGCAGCTCCTGTTCAAGGTCAAAACGGAGCATGACGTGCAGGGAATAACTCACCTCATCAGCATTGACCCTGATAAGGGAGCGCTGCACCCTGTTAGATGCCTGCAGGAATCTTGTTAGGCTCACCCCTTCAGTCTGAGAGGGGAAAATCTTGCAAAAAAGAGGATAGTAATGTATCCAGAACCCCTCACTCTTAGCCACCATATTCTCCCACAGCCTGCTTTGGGACTCATGCATGCCATGGGATGCGGCATTTGCTACACTAGTGCCCTTCTGCCTGCCGCTATTCATCCCCATCTCATAGAGGGCGTGCCCCCCCTCATGAATAGTCGAGCTGAACGAGTCCAGCACACTGGGATCGGTATAGCGGGTGGTGATGCGAATATCATCGCTACCCAATGTCGAGGTGAACGGATGTACCGAGACCGAGCGGCTTCCCCGACTAAAGTCAAACCCCATATCCTTGAGGACAAGAAGGGAGAATTCCTCCTGCTGAGCAATGGGATAGTCCAGCCGGAGAAAAGCATCGTCGACATTCTTGTCTGAGAGCGTACCAACCAGGGAGACCAGATCACCTTTGATGGATGAGAACAAGGCCTCAACCTCAGAACTCTTCATTCCCCCTTCAAAGTCATCAAGCAGGACATCGTAACCACTGAAGCCTTCACGCCTGTAGCAGGACTCCTTTTCCCTCACCAATGCGATGATCGCTTTCAGATCGTCCTTGAACAGGTTCCAGTCGTTTTTCTTTCTCGCCTGGGCCCAGCTTTCATGCGAAGTGGAAGATTTTTCACTGATGGCCTTGACCAATGAAGCAGGCATACTCCTATGCTTGTCCCAATGTTGGAATCGAATGCGGATAAGTGCCTTTTCAAAGGCATCAACCCCCGATCCCTCGGGTTGTTGCCTGTCTGCACCAAGGGCGGACAAGAGATCGCCCATCTCGTTGCTGCAGGCCCTCTCATGCGCTTGGGATGAGAGCCATCCCATCTGAATCGAACGCTCCTCTAGAGCCTTCTCCGATATGCCCATCTCCTGATCCCAGGAGAGGACAGAGCCCATATGTTCAAGCATCACCAATTCCCGGTCGATCGCTTCCAATCGCTGAAATGCTTTTTCGTGTGTCATAGTATCCTCCAAGGCAAGAAGCCGGATCGCTCCGGCTTCTTGCTTCTGGTCATGCTCGTGTTACAACTGTTCCTTGCTTGCAATCGTAGCCTTCACAGAGGCTATGAAAGCTTCGGTAGACAGACCGTTCTCCTGCTTGCCACTTCTGTAGCGAACAGAAACCTGGTCATTTTCAGCTTCGCGCTCCCCAAGGATAACCATGTAGGGAATCTTCAGATTCTGGGCGTTGCGGATCTTTGCATTCATCCTGTCATCACCAAGATCTGCTGAGACACGGAACCCCTCCTTGCGCAGGCGCTTCTCCAGCACTTTTGCATAGGCAAAGAAGTTCTCCCCAACAGGAATTATCTTGATCTGCTCAGGTGCCAACCATGGGGGGAAGGCCCCTGCATAGTGCTCGATCAGGACACCGAAGAACCGCTCCAGGGAACCGAGCAACGCACGGTGAATCATGTACGGACGTTTTTCCACCCCGTCTCGGTCCACAAAGGTCATGTCAAAACGTTCAGGTTCGTTGAAATCAAACTGGACGGTGGAGAGCTGCCACTCGCGCCCGATTGCGTCCTTCACCTTCAGGTCAATCTTAGGCCCGTAGAAAGCACCACCACCTTCATCGACCTCATAGCTCAGACCCTCAGCCTCAATAGCCTGCCGTAGGGCCTCTGTAGCATCATCCCAACGCTTGGGGTCTCCTACAGCCTTCTCTGGCATGGTGGAAAGATAGGCCTGTATATCCTTGAATCCAAAGGACTTGAGCATGTGCAGGGAGAACCTGAGCACTTCCAGGATTTCCTCTTGCATCTGGTCCGGGGTGACAAACAGGTGGGCATCATCCTGGGTGAAGCCCCGAACTCGCATCAGGCCGTGCATTGCACCGGCCTTCTCATATCGGTAGACAGTGCCCAGCTCTGCCCATCGGAACGGAAGGTCCCGGTAGGAGTGCTTGCTGTTGTTGTAGATCATGATATGGAACGGGCAGTTCATCGGCTTGGCATAGTAGTCGCTCTTGTCCAGCTCCATCGGTGGGTACATGCCCTCCTTGTAGAAGCCAAGGTGCCCACTGGTCTCCCAGAGCCACGACTTACCGATATGGGGGGTATAGACCATCTCATAGCCGTTGGCATAGTGCTCGTCTCTCCAGAAGTTCTCGATGGCCTGACGAATCCTGGCTCCCATCGGGTGCCAGTAGACCAAACCCGGGCCTGCTTCCTCATGCAAGCTGAACAGGTCGAGGTCCTTGCCAATCTTACGGTGGTCACGCTTCTCCACATCCTCAAGATGCTGCATATAGAGCCTGAGTTCCTTGGCATTCGCC
>CAZTXW010000132.1:0-4226 GCA_964617345.1 uncultured Sphaerochaeta sp.
AGAAGGAGATGGACCCAAATCCCTTTTCTTGGGCACGTTGGGAAATGGCGTGCCAGACCATCGCTTGGTAGGCATCATCCAGTGATGCGGTAAATACCCCTATGCATCTTTTTTTGGAAGTCATAGTATACGATACTCCTTAGCAGTATCATAAACCATCTAGGGGTGATTACAAGGATAGTTAAAAATGCAGCAGTAAGTTCCATACATATATACCAGCTGGCTCTTCCTTTCACATAGCCTATCCATCATTTCTGACAGGAAATACAATCACTCTGCTGCAACGTCTGATAGGCATTGATGGGTCTCTGCAGGTAGTAGGCATCCTTATCCTCCCCATTGGATGAGGAAAGGACAGTGCCATATCTATCCAGAAGCACAAAGCCCGGGATCCAGAACTTGGGGACATCGACCAAGTTCATGATGTTCGTCCTCTCCCTGAACTCGTACCTGATATAGGGAAAGGGGTACTCACCCTGATCCATGAAGGAGAGCAGGTCCTCGTTTCCCTCATCACGCTCATGGCCTGCAAAGATGATCGTTACATTGCCGTACATCTTCTTGAGCTGGGAATAGGTCTGTTTTAGCTCTTGGGCATACTCTGTGCAGTAGGGACACCAGTCTGCTGCGTAGTAGATCAGGTAGTAGTCGGAAGCGACCTCCACCTGATTTCCTTCCCTGTCAAAGCAGGAACCTTTGACTACTGAAGAAAAGAGCTCAGGCTCAGTTGAAGGATCTTCACTGAGCCTTGCAACAGTGCATGAACCCAACAGAATAATCACAGACAACAGGAAAAGACAAATAGTAAGGCTTCGTTTCATGAAAACACTCCATCACAAACACAGGTTGTGATGGAGTATACCATATGAAATCAATATGTTCCCTGTTTTTCCAGACATCTGGGTATCAGACGAGGTTGGGTCCCTCAGCTTTACTTATAAAGGTTTATACCAGACATTCATGCTCTCAATGGTGCCAGAGATGTCAGTGTTGTTCTTCAGCCTCCCACCATAGGTGTATCCAGCCTTTGCGAAGGTGATGTTTATCCCCTCTGAGATGGCTCGTGCTATGGTGAATGCTGTCTGGACTCCTCTCTCTTTTGCCTGGATCTCCAAGAAGCGTAACAGGTGCAACGCGTAACCGTTGCCCCGGTGATCCTCATCGGTTGCAAAGTCGGTCATCTCAGAGTACAGGTGTCCTTCTGACAGGTCACATTCAGCTGAGGCAAGGGCTACGATGACTCCATCCTTCTCCACCCCTGCAAAGATGGTTTCCCCTTGCATGGCTGTCTTTAGAAAGGACGGCTTGTCGATGGGGAATGGATAGGAGTCGAATACCCCTTTATACAGCTCTGCCATCCTGGGAATATCCTCAAGAGTACAAAGCCTGATGGACTGCCCTTCTTCCAAGGAGGGAAGTTCTATCTCATCTTTCCCATAAGCAAGGGAGAGCACTTCCTGGTAGGTGTACAGGCTCTCTTCATTCTCTCGTTCAGCATTGAGGTACTTGCTCAAAAAGAGTCCTCGCTCAGATCCTCCATAGAGGCCATAGGCTGAGGCTTCTACACCGTAGCCTGCCTTCATGAAGGCATCGGACTTGGACTTGGGTACCTTGGCAAAGATCTTGCCATAGTCATGCTCATTGGCTAGGGCGGAGAGGCTCTCCACCAGGGTATCCGGGTGGGCATCGGCGATGTCCATCAGATAGACCCGGCTGTTGTTGTCCCCGTGCTGTACGACTGCTCCGTCGATGGTTATGGTCTTATCATGCATTGGAGGCCTCCTCGATAAGGTGGGCCCTTGTATCGCGCTCCAGTCCCTCTGGGGACATGGAGAAGCTCTCTTCATAGTCACAGAGGAGTTTCTCAATACCTATGGCCTTATACTCATCAGCTGCAGTGAGAGGCAGCTCAAGATTACACTTTTCACAGTTGCGGTCACAGGTTGTAGGCACATAGGTTGTTGGTTCCTGGTACGTGGTGATGACCCCTTCAAAGTTTCGCAAGATGACCTTGTTGGTCGACCAGGAAAGCAGGTAGTTGGGCATCACAGGAATCTTGCCCCCTCCCCCTGGTGCATCAATGACATAGGTGGGGACACAAAGTCCGCTGGTATGACCGCGTAGGCTCTCCATTATCTCAATGCCCTTTCCCACCGAGGTGCGGAAGTGGGAAAGACCTTCGGAGAGGTCACACTGGTAGATGTAGTATGGGCGTACCCTGCTGTAGACAAGCTTCTGTACCAGGCTCTTCATGATACGGGGACAATCGTTTACCTCGTTGAGCAAAACTGACTGGTTTCCCAGGGGGATACCGGCATCAGCAAGCTTTGCCAAGGCCTTCTTTGAGGAGCTGGTCAATTCTCGGGGATGGTTGAACTGGGTGTTCAGCCAGATGGGATGATGCTTCTTCAGCATGGCCACCAATTCGTCGGTCACACGATACGGAAGGACTGCAGGAATCCTGGTTCCGATGCGGATGATCTCGACATGGTCGATCTTCCTCAGCTCGGTAAGGATCCAATCCAGGTACTCATCGCTGAGCATGAAGGGGTCTCCACCTGAAAGGAGGACATCACGGACAACCGGATGGTCTGCTATATACTGTATGCCTGCCTTGATCTGAGCCCTATCGGGAATGCTGTCCACGTCCCCCACCCTGCGTTTTCGGGTGCAGTGCCTGCAGTACATTGCACAGGTATTGCTTACCAGCAACAGGACGCGGTCAGGATAACGGTGGGTCAGCCCGGGAACGGGGCTGTCCACATCTTCATGCAAAGGGTCTGCCATATCACACTCGAGGATATCGAGTTCACGAACTGAAGGAAAACCCTGCTTGAAGATTGGGTCGTTCTCCAGCGAATCGGTTTGCATGAGAGATAGGTAGTAGGGAGTAATGGAGAGGGGAAACTCATTGATGGTCTTCTCGATATCCGCTCTCTTGTCTTCGTCAAAGTGTACATCCAACAGTTGCTCAAAGGTCTGAACGTCCTTGATGCAGTGACGTACCTGCCACTTCCAGTCGTGCCAGCGTCTCTGGTCTACATCGGAATCGAATCGGTCCGCTATCTGTTGTTGTGCTGTGGAAAATGCCATACATGAAACTCCTTGCACCGCTTGTAATCCAAGTAATAAACAACGAGTTGATAGGCTTGGGTTATGGTTCAAGCGGGTGCTTGATTTGCCCCAAATCCTAAGTATAGAATTCCGAACATGCAGTAATTATATCACATGCAAGCAATAGATTCAATAAAGGGGGAATTGGCAGTTCGCTGATGGGCGCTCCAGGGTGAAGGCGAGAGGCAGAAACTGGCATTATTAATAAGGTCGTTTAGATTTTTGAAATAAAAAAATCTACGTGTTTCAATTCTATTAGAGCCTAAAATCGTACTAGAAAGTTCCTAATATAAAGAAAAGGTACGTTCTAGGCACGCCTCTCATGATACCCTAACATTTTATAATTTTGAAAAATTGAATTCACCTGTCACGAATAGTGCTCTCAAGGGCTAAGTATTCTTGTTGCAGGCAGCTACAATGACATTTCATATGATTTTCTACAGGAACAAGTAACACAAAAAGCTATCTGTAATGCTCAAAACAACAAATTTGTTCTCCAGGACAAATTCGTTGTCTTCATTAGCCCAATTCCATTTTTCCTGTACATAGAACCTGGGCGATCCTGGTATAACAAGCATATCAAGGATTCGCTCCAACAGCTTGATTGCAAGCATACATGTATTGCAAGGGGAGAGATACCGTCGAAATATGGAAATATATCCATACATACTAAATTCTCAGACCAATCGACCCCCTACAGGTATTATAGGAAGAGCGCTTAACTCCATTTGAAAGACCTACCATATAGCGAAAAACAAGCAAAGAGAGACAATCACACCCCCTTGACTAATACCCTAGGGGGGTATATACAGTACCTATGAAACAAGAAGTGAAAAAAAAGATAGACCCAAGGTTGGCCAGGATCGAAGGTCAGGTAAAGGGTATCAGGGCCATGGTGCAGAATGACCGCTATTGTGTGGATATTCTCTTGCAGCTATCAGCTGTCATCTCCGCCTTGAAGAAGGTGGAGGACCTGGTGATGGAGAACCATCTCAATACCTGTGTTTCTGATGCCTTGAAGAGTGAAGATGAGAATGAAAGTCAGCTGAAGATCTCTGAGCTCATGGATGTCATGGCAAAGTTTCGCAGGCAGTAGCAAAAAAAAAGCAAGC
>CAZTXW010000133.1:0-4172 GCA_964617345.1 uncultured Sphaerochaeta sp.
TTCTGTCATGCATGGTGGTTTTCAGGGCAGTCTGTCTTTCTTCGAGTGCTTTTGCTGCCGAAGCAAGACTAGTACGTTCGGCCAAGGGAAGCCTGGCAGAGAGGAATTGCGCTTCATCAGAGAAGCCTAGGGAAGTCAGCTCTTCCAAAAAGAGGGAGTTTTGAGTCTCCAAAAGAGGTTCTCGTTTTGCAAGGCTTGTTTGCAGGGACTCAATCCTGGTCTTTGCCGCACTGACTTTTTGTGCAAGGTCACTTCTGTTCTTCAAGGCAAGCTTTTCTGCAGTTTCAGCACTATGAAGCGCATCGGACAGCCTCTCTTCCTCTTTGTCGGCATTCTTATCGCCAAAGAGCTTCTGCCTATCTTCCCTAGCTGCAGAACAGGTGATCATCAGGTCCTTCAACGTAGCTTGCTTTGCTTGCAAGGCACTCTCTTGGGTCTCCAGAATCCCATCGAGACGTTGGATCTCCCCCTTGATTGCACTAATAGTACTTTCAAGGGTCCTTGTCTCCTGTTCCTTTTTCAGCCAGGTATCCTTTCGCAAACGAAGCTCCTCCACTAAGGTAGGCAGGTCTTCTGGAATCCTTTGCATACCATAGGCCTTGAGTTTTTCAGATAAGACCTTTTCCATGGAAGCAAACAATTGTTGAGCCTCTTTGTCACTCTCGAGAAGAGAATGGTAAGCTGTAATGGCACTCTGCTTGGCATGGTGGGCATCACTCTCTTTCTTCTTCTGCTCAATGAGGGCTGTACTGGCATCACGCTCTGCTGTGGTTAGACTCTGGATCTTCGTTTCCAACGCTTCGGCATCAGCAATGATCTGGGTAAGCAGTATGATCTTCTGCTCGGTATCATCGGAAGAGGGAACATTGCCCGAGGCAAAAGGATGTTCCAAGGAACCACAGAGGGGACACTGTTTCCCATCGACAAGATGGTTACGGTGCTCTTCCAACGCTGCAATCCTGGCCAAATACTCCCGTTCCCTCAGCAACGCCTCTTTTTCAGTACGATACTCACGAAGCAACTTTCCTTCTAGCAATAGGGAAAGTTCATCCTTCTTGGTCTGCAGGTCACCTGTAGCCTTTTCATGGCTTGTTTGCGCCTGTAAGCTGAGTTTCGTACAGGTATCCAGGGCCTTTTCAGCCTCCTTGAGGACGTTGGCACTCTTTTTCCTCAGATCTTGCTGTTTAACTGCGTCCTTCTGTCTGGAGGACAAGGTTTGTATCTGTTCACTGAGACCGGTCAGCTCAGTAACCAGGGCCCTGTCCTGCTCATGCTCATGTAGGTAGGTTTCAACCAACACAAGAGTATCCTGTTCGGATGCCAATTTCTTTGTCTCTCTATCCCTGTTTTTTGCATAGGATTCGATGGATGCCTTATCAGCAGCTATGCTATTTGTGCTCTCTGCAATGGTCGTTTCCATCTGCTGAATGCCCTGGTCGAGGGCCCTCACTTGCCTGAGAATTGGGACAGCGTGCTTTTGGGCAAGCCTGGCTTGCTCACTCACCTCTTCTGCCTTGCTGAGGGATTCAGAGCCTGCCATGGCTTGTGTTTCCAGGAGAGGAAGGCCTAGCTCTTCCTTGACAAGTAACGCTGTTTCACTCTTTTGCTGGTTACGCATCTCGGTGAGGGTTGCATAGACCCCTTCAAGGTTCGCTGCCTTGGTAGCTCCATCAAGGGCTGATCGATCGAGAGCAAAGGCATCCGTATCAAGTGCAAGCTGTACCTCCTGTTCAGAGAGGCCCTTGATCTCCTTCTCCAATTGGGCTATTCCATTCACCCAGATGATTGCCTTGTTCAGGTCATCAAGCAAGGTAGAGAGGGCACTTTCCTGCTGGTGTGCTAGCTTCTGCTCTTCAGCAATAGCCTCTTCTTCCTCCTGGGTAAGGATGGTGATACCTCGTGTTTCAGCGATCAGGCTCTCTAGTGTGGATTTTTCCTCTCTCAGTCGTTCATGTACCCCTATGGAGATATCTGAGTAGATCTTCGTTCCTGTTATCTGTTCGAGTATCTTGGATTTCTGTTCGACAGATGCCTTGAGAAAGGTATCAAATCCCCCTTGGGCAAGGAGGATCGATCGGGTAAACCGGTCGAAATCCATACCTGTCTTCTCTTCGACTGCAGAGAGCACGGTGGTAAGCTTGTTCTCCAGGACCTTAGCCTCGGGTGTATCCTCTGCTATCTCATGTCTCGGACTCTGCAGCTCCCCATCAGGCTTCTTCCTTGAGCGGTGTTGGGCCCAGTTACAACGAAAGCGTCCTGCTTGGGATTCAAAGACTACTTCAGCATAACACTCACCTGTCTGTCGGCTCATGATATCGTTGCTGCTTTGGGTAATCCTGCCAAGGCGGGGTGTCGCCCCATAGAGGGCAAGGCAGATTGCATCAAGGATGGTTGATTTTCCGGCACCGGTTGGGCCGGTGAGGGCAAAGATGCCATTGTACGCATATTCGTTCTCGGTAAAGTCTATATGCCACTCCCCATAGAGGGAGTTGAGGTTCTTGAATCTCAGTTCTAGGATTTTCATCTGCTTCCCTTTTATTCAGCTTGTCGATCATGCTCAGCGATTGAGCTCACTATCTCGTCATATGAAAAGGTCAGTTCATCCCGTTCCTCTTCAGGTACCTGTGCGGCATCGAGGCATCGTTTGAACACCTCTGAGGTGTCAAGGTCTTCCAGCGTCTCATGTTCGTCCAGTGAAGTGAGCACACGTTCTGTTGCGCGCTTGTTCCTGATGATGGTTACCACCAACGAGGATCCTTCCACCAATCCTTCTATCTGCTCACGCAGGTTGGCCGAGGCATCGGATCCTGTATATTCGATCTCAAGCCAGGCTGTGCTCGCCTCGCGCTTGAGCTTCTCGATGGCAGAGGTTATCTGCTCCAATGATCCGGTGATACGCGCAAGGTGTTGGAAGCAGGGTACAAGGATGGGAGATATGGTTGGATCGGTTCCCGAAAACTCCACCAGCACAACCTGCTTATCCTGCTTGGCTTCCCCGAATCCCATGGGGATCGGGGAGCCACTGTAACGCATATGCGGCATGCACCCGACCATCTGGGGGACATGCAGATGTCCCAGGGCAAGGTAGTCGATGGATGGGGGAAACATGTCACTGCCGACATGGCTCAAGGTTCCTACATACAGGTCCCTTACACCATCACCATCGACTGTCTTTCCCCCTGCGGCAAAGAGGTGTCCCATCGCTATGATGGGGATGGAGGGATAGCCCTCAAGGGCTAAGGTTTCTTGCTTCTGCACTGCCAGGGAGCAGACCTCTTCGTAGTGGGATCTCATTCCCTCTGCAAGTTTTGTATTCTTGTCTTCCAGGCTCTCCCCAGCTTCGACTGAGCGAATATCCCTATCCCGAAGATATGGAACAGCACAGACGATGGCTTCAGGCTTGCCATCATGGGAGAGGACAAGCACCTCTTGCTCTATCGTATCTGCCTTCGATCCCACTATATAGATATTGAAGGCCTCAAGCAGGGCTTTGGGTGCATTCAGAAAGGTAGGCGAGTCATGGTTCCCCCCAACGATGACGGTGTTGTGGCAAGAGGTCCTCCCAAGACGCGAAAGGAAGTTGTAGTAGAGCTTCTGGGCCATATTGCTGGGTGTGGTGGTGTCAAAGATATCACCACTGATTACAAGGATGTCTATCTGTTGCTCTTCAATGGTAGCAAGCAGCCAATCAAGGAAGAGGGAGAACTCTTCATAGCGCTTTTGTCTGTAAAGCATCCTTCCCAGGTGCCAGTCGGAGGTGTGCAGTAGTTTCATTGGTACTCCTTATGCAGAAGTATAGCAGATTAATGGCATAGGGGTATTGTTGGATTGTGGATTTTCCTAATCAATACCAATAACACATACGATTCATGGAGAACAAATATATTTTCCATATTTTTCAACATGTTGATAATAGCCAAATGTACAACAAAATATACTTTACTTATGATGATTTTGGTTACCCTACAGGGGGTCATATCACTGTTACCAACATACTTTACTCTTTTCAGTCGCATATGAATCAACGGTTGTACAAGAAGCATAGCATAGTAGTAGCTAATAGAAACATTTTGGTATTTGAGGACATTGAAGCTTTTCAATGCCTTCATGAGCCAAAGAAAAAGCCGGATTACCCTTTTGAGCAATCCGGCCTCTGGTGTTTTGGAGGTGGG
>CAZTXW010000134.1:0-4052 GCA_964617345.1 uncultured Sphaerochaeta sp.
AGGGCCTGGAGGGTGAGAATCTTCTCACACCGCACACTTCTCATCTCAGGGTCGCTTGGAACAAACGGGGCCTTGTCGATATATCGGGTAAGAAGTGTATCGTGTATTTTTTTCAGGGAGAACTGTACTGTAGTATAGTTGTGCCTGCTCTCACCGAAGGTGTGCATCCGTAGTCTCTCATCAGAAAGGCGCTGGACATCGAGTTCTGTACGCAAAAGCGTATCTTCAGCGAGGAACTGTTCGCCCATCAACCTTCCATTCTCGTAGATCAGGTTATGGCCACAGAAAACCAGGTCGGTTGTCGATTCCCCGGGACCTGCATTGCAATACAGGTAAGCACACACAGCCTTGGCACTCTGGACTGTGAGCAAGGAACGGCGGAACTCCTTCTTCCCTACCAGCTCATCGCTGGCAGAGCAGTTGGCTATGACAGTTGCCCCTGCAAGGGCCATGTCGGTGGAGGGGCTTTCAGGGACCCAGAGGTCCTCACAGACTTCCACACCGAGGACAAATTCAGGGATAGTGGAACACGAAAAAAGCAACTTGGTACCAAAGAGGGTATTCTGTCCTGCTAGGCACACCTGCCTGACATCATCAGGGGGAAGGTGGAACCATCGCTTCTCATAGAATTCCTGGTAGTTGGGAACATGTCGTTTGGGAACAATGCCAAGGATCTTCCCGTCCTGCATCACCACTGCGCAGTTATACAGGTTTCCGAAAAAGACGAGGGGGGCTCCCACGACCACCACCATATCAGATCCCTTGCTGTGGGAAAGCAAAGCCAGTAATGCAGCCTTTGCACCCTCCTGCAGGGTTCTCTGCAGGAACAGGTCGGAACAGGTATAGCCGGTGATGGCCAGTTCGGGAAGGACCAGCAGGGCAAGATGCGCTTCATTGCCCTTGTCCATCGCTTTTTTTATGGAGGCTGTATTGAAGGATGTGTCCGCCACCTTGATCGTGGGAGTCAGTGTGCCACAGGCCAGGAAACCGTCTTTCATAGGGTATGCTCCTCTCTGTCCAGGATTGCCACCACTTCCTGATGGAATGTCTGGGGGTAGAGGTCAAAGACCTTTACCCTGCGTACAGTGTACCCCTGCACCGTGAACCGTTGCAAGTCTCGCCCCAAGGTGACACTGTCACACGAGACATAGATGACCCTTTTTGCATTCCAGGAGGCTATGAGGGCGGGAAGTCCCTCATCCAAGCCGGTCCTGGGAGGGTCCACGACTACAGTATCGACCTGCTGTTTCTGTTTCTTTGCCCACATCTCCACCCTGTCGCTAAATACCGAGAGGCCGGGGACATTGCGCTTTGCAAGGGCGAGGCACTCCTTCTGGCTTTCCACCGCGATAAGGGAACGGTTAGGTTTGGCCAAGAAGCTGCTGAAGGTCCCTACCCCGCTATACAGGTCCATGACAAGGCTGCCTTGGGTATGGGCAGAGACATACCGTGCCAGATCGGGAAGCAGCAGAAGGTTGCTCTGGAAAAACACATTCGCCGTCACAAGGAAGGGGTGAGCATCGACGGTGGTGAGGACCACCTCATCGCCGAAGGATACCTTCTTGTCCCCTGCAAAGGCGTTGACCTCGATATACCGTTTTGTCCTGGCCTTGGAAGAAAACATCTGTTTGCGTGCTGAAGCGAGTATCGTCTCCTTCCTTGCCAGCTCAACATTGAGGTCGTCCACAAGTATCGGACAGGTTTGTATGGGAACTAGGGTATTGCTCCGCTTGGCAAGGAATCCTATCTCGCGTGTTGCCATGTCCACATGGAATCGTACCCGACTGCGATACGCCCAGCTTTTGGCAAAGGCAGTCTCCTCCACTACATAGGAGGAGGGAGAGAGATTTCCTATGCGCTCGAGATTTTCCAGGACCATCGCCTGCTTCGCCTCAGGTTGCTTCTCATCGGAGAGATGCTGCAGATCACACCCTCCACACACCCCCCAGTACGGACAGGGGGGATCGACGCGGTCAAGTGAGGCATGCAGGAGCGTCTTGACCTGGGCCTTTGCATACCCTGCCTTCTCTTCTGTGATGATAACCTCAACCTCTTCGCCGGGAAGGGCTCCTTCGACGAAGAGACTTTTATGTGAGTCCAAGCGGGCAAGTCCACTGCCCCCTTGGACGAGTTTCTCAATAGTCACGAGCATGGGCAAACTCCTGGGCATAGGAGGCGATGATATCCATCCCCTCCTGCCAGAAAGTCTCGCTTGTGATATCACAACCGAGCACCTTAGCAACCTCTTGGGCGGAGGCACTTCCGGTCTTTTCCAACAAGGAGCGGTACTTGGTTGCAAATCCACTGCCATCCTTCTCCTTCTGGGCATACAGACCGAGGGCAAACAACTGGCCAAAGGCATACGGATAGTTATAGAAGGAGAGGTCACTGCTGTAGTAGTGGCCTTTCACTGCCCACATATATGGATGATAGACAGAGAGGCCCTCGCCATAGCTTCGCTTCTGGGCATCGACCATCATAGCCGACAGTTCATCGGCGATAAGTTCGCCTTCACTGCGCTTCGCAAACAAGGCGCTTTCAAAGTAGAAGCGGCTGAGGATATCCACACAAACCTGGGTGGTATCCTGCAGGAAGTGCTCAATGAGGGTAAGGCGTTCATCCTCTTCGCAGCTGCCTATGGCACCCTGGAACACGACATACTCACTGAAGATGGAGGCCGTCTCAGCCAAGGTCATCGGATAGCTTCGCAGGAGGTTGTTCTGGGCGAGGACCACGCTGTCATGGTAGGCGTGCCCCAGCTCATGGGCCAGGGTCGACAGACCATTGAACGATCCATCGAAGTTGGAGAGGATCCTGCTCTGCTGGGCAAGGGGGAAGGAGGTGTCGTAGGCTCCTCCCACCTTCCCTTTCCGCGGTTCGGCATCGATCCAGTTGTGGCTGAAGGCTTTCTCAGCAAATAGGCCCATATCCTCACTGAAGAGTGAGAACTGCCTGGTGATGAACGATCGGGCCTCATCAAAGGTGTAAGATTTCCCTCCTCTCCCTACAGGGGCAAAGAGGTCATAGAATGCACAGCTCTCGAGGGAGAGGGCCTTTGCCTTGGCCTTCAGGTATCCTCTGAACATCGGCAGGTTCTTCTCTATGGTGGAGATGAGGGCAGAGAGGACTTCAGGTTCAATCCTCGACTGTTTCAGTGAACGCGCCAAGGGACTTTCGTAGCCACGGGCCTTATCCAGGGTAAGGGTGGTTCCCTTGACCCCATTCAGAGCGGCGGCAAAGGCGACCTCATGGGTCTTCCAGACTGCAAGCTCCTTCTCAAAGGCCGCCTTGCGTACACCCCTATCCTGATGGAATGCCTCGTTGCGCAACTGTGTGACTGTCTTGCTCTGCTGTCCATCCTCACTTGTAGCACTTGAACTTATGGCTTCCTGCAGGCGTGAGAAGGCATCAGTGCCGGAGCGAGCAAGGTCGGATGCCAAGTTCTCAAGATCTGGAGCCATAAGATGTTCCTGCTCTTCAAGCAGTTCACCAAGGACATAGCGGTAGGAAGCGAGAGGGCCTCCCTGTTGTGTCAGGGTCTCTACCTCGCTCTCGTGCTTCTTGAGGAAGTTGAGAAACAGCACCTCCAGGCGCTGTACTACCAGAGCCTCCTCTTCCACCCGGTTCACTGCCTTCAGAAAGGCAGGGTTGCCAGTCTCTGTGGTAAGGAGGCAGGTGCTGTATGCACTGAGGTTTTCCAGATAGTCAAGGATGAGCTCATAGGAATATACAGCCTCTACGATATCGCACGAGGGCGAAGAGAGTTCTTTCTCTAGCTTGTTGGAAAGGGAGACGACCTTCTTGAGGTCGCTTTTGAACTGCTCACTTTCAAGAGAGGGATAGATGGGGGAAAGGTCCCAACGGGGTATGGTAGCCATAGTCTGGTACTCCTTAGTAGATGATTCTTATAGGTCGAGATTATTTTCTGCTATCTTGTTGATAAGGGTCCTGCGGCTGATGCCCAGCTCCTTTGCTGATCGGGTCCGGTTCCCTTCCCAGCGATGCAAGGCCCGTATGATGGCATCCATCTCCACATCCTTGAGGCTCTTGCC
>CAZTXW010000135.1:0-4051 GCA_964617345.1 uncultured Sphaerochaeta sp.
AGTATGTCCTTCCGTTGATGCGATGCACTACCTGAGCTGTCCTATGCTTGGTCCCCATAGTTCTTGCTTGTTTGGATCCAACAGGTTGAGGCAGTGAAAGGACTGTTGTCTCCACTATGATATCTTCTATGGTGGTAAATGATGCATTGCCTAGAAACTTGAGCAGAGCTGACTTGCTGTCTGGACTCTCTTCTATCTGCTTGAGCAGCTCTTGCATCAAAGGATCAGAGTCACTTGTGATAAGGGAGGTCGTCAGTTGGTCTAGGCATTGGTACACCCTTGTAAGCAATGGATGGTTGAGTTTGGCACCCATGGTGAGCAATGGGACATTCTGCTTTGTCATAGTGGCGATCTGCTTCTTGTTCCCTGTGATGCTGGCCCCCCCAGGCAACCTCGCCATTGGTTTCACGCCTAAAGATAAGTTTTTTATGATTAGTCTCATAGTAGTACAATGATTCATCAAATACTTGTCTGCTTGTCATGGCGATGGCATAGCTATACCGATGCCCGTCCAGGTAGAACTTGATCTCAAACGAACTTGGTTCGTGAGGAGTATCAGAGTCGAACTGAAAGGGAATGACTGGAATTGGATCATCTGGTTTGAGGGTGGCAAACCCATTGAGCAGAAAGCCCATGAACAGGTTGTATGCCTGTAGGATGTTTGACTTTCCCGATGCATTGGCTCCATAGATGCAAGCCATCCGGAGAAGTCTTGTCCTATCTGGCATCTCTACCCAATGGGCACTGGGTCCACTCTCCTTGAGGGCGACTTCAAAGCTCAGGGTTTGCTTTTCCTTGATGGAGAGTATGTTTGTGAGAGAGAACTCTTGGATCATGGTCGCTCCAATCTGTCCAAGGTGGGCAGTGATCGTTTCAGTATACACCAAGGAAGGGGCAAGATGTGTATCATCTTGCCCCTTCCTCATGGAGTTTCACTTCTCAGAGTGTGTCGTCAACTCCTGCGTATGAGCCCTACAGCCATCCCTCCTGCCTCAGCATGAGCCTGGCAATGATCTTAGGCATCCCAGGATTTCATCAGGGAGTAGAACGCGTCACTGGCCTTTATGGTGAAGGTACCCTTACGGATCTCTTCAGAGCTGGGCCTCTTTGCAAGGGAGCAGATGCCTTGGCTGCAGAGAACCTTTTTGGTGAACTTGCTGAAGGCTTCTATGAAGGCCGTATCTTCAGGATAGACCTTCGTTATTTGATAAGAAAAAAGCTTGAGCATCTCAAGGGCATAGCTACGTACTGGGATAGCTTCCCTTCCTTTGTAGAAGAGGATCCAGAAGAAGGTGTTCATCAGGGTGTAGGCAATAGAGCTGTGGAAGTTGTGGAGAAACATTCTCTCAACGTACTCCATCAAACCGTAGGTCTTGATGGCCTCGTTGTGGGTTTCTCCGACAAGGGCCGAGAACTGCTCCAGTGTCTTTGGTCCCTCATCGAAGTCAAAGAGCATGGCTTTCTCCAAGCCCTCATGAAAATCGCCTCTTGCTTGTGGAGGGGGCACTGGCCACCCTGATAGCTCAAAAGCTTCGTCTTCAGACCGTACTTCATAGGAAGGCATATTCTTGGCATAGACTCTTTCCAGGTCGCTAGCAATCTCCAGGACCTCTTCCAAATCCATTCCTGACTGCATGCTGTAGGATTCGGCATCAAAAACCTCTCCTGCATTGAAGACTTCCATATAGTGCTTCAAGAGGGCGCTTACCCTCTGGCTCGCTTCCGCATCGTCCTCATCCTCGTCTTCTGCCTCGCTGACCTTCTTGAACGTGTCCCAGGGTAGGGCAAAGTTCATGCGTGTCAGGTGTATGTACAACACCATCGCTAGGGTAATATCGGGATCGTCTTCCAATATCAGGTCCGGATAGGCGCGGCTCAGAAGGTCTGCGAAGATCCTGTAGGAAACTTCAAACCTCGTGTAGAGTGCCATCGCCCCAGTCTGTTCGTCCCTGTAGAGGGTGGCTCCCATGATGGGGAAGTCAGTTTCCAGCAGATGTCCATCAGGGACATCCATCATGCTTGCATCAGGCTCCTCAAGGGTGTAGCTACTCTGCGAATCAACGCGTTGGACCTTCCAGGTGCCTCCCAACCGCTTGATATCAAACTCCTCCAGGGTGAACTCTGTCCATGTGTACACATAGTCATAGTCACCATGAATCATCTTGGGTATCGTCGATATCGTGTCGAGTTCAAAGAAGTCGCTGTAGTGGTTGGTGATGACAGTCTGTAGCTCTGCATCTGCTTCGAACAGCGAACTGTAGAACATGAGATCGAGGATAGAGAGGGAGTAGTGGCGTAGGATACCTGCAGTCTGCAAACATTCGCCATTGGGAAGCATCAGGCAGAGGTAGTGTTGATTTCGGGTAGCAGAACTCTTTTGCATGGAGACAAGGCCAGGGGAGTAGAGCAGATGCTCCACACCACTGGCTAGGTCGATTATGGTAAGGAAGTTGTCCTTGAGTATCTCCTTGATGGCAAAGAAACACCAGAACCCAGGATTATCCTTCCAGAAGGAGAGAACCTCCCTAGCCTTGTCGGTCAAGTAGATATCCTTCTTCAGCAACTGCTGTAGTGCCTTGGGGTCGGTAAACAACTGGGAAGTTATGTAGTTGGCAGCCGTCGTGTCTCCATACCCGGAGGGATAGTGCTCGTTGGTATTGAGGGCAAGGAGCTTGGATAGTGATTTCTTGAGGCGAGGTTGTTTGCTGCCCCATCTCATTGTATGGGAATTGAGGTCATCAAATCCCTTGTTGAACCTCTTGCATGTCTCTTTGATCGTTGTGTAGTCCATACTCCTATTCTATAGGAGTTTGGACTGGAATGAAAAGCCGGAATTAGGAAAAACAAGGAGAGGGCAAGAACTCCCTTACGCCTTGTCCCAAACAGAGCCAATTCCTGAAATACACGGACAGCTATAGGCATACTCTGCTTACATGTTCTTTATAGGGTGGTTGGTTTTTCATGTGCAGAAGTTCGGTCTTGTGGCATACTTGGAAGGAGAAACAAGGGAGCGATTATGCCGATACCAAAGACAGCTAAAGGCTTATCAAGCCAAATAACCAGGATCCGTGCCCATCTTTCAGCCTGCAAGCGCGAATATGGCTTCATCGATGATGGGGGAGGAGACAGGTACTACCTTTTCAACCTGTATTACCTCCATGGTGATAATCTTCGCTCTTCAGAGTATATACGTTGGTTCCAAAAACAGTTTCCCGATGATAGTGGAGAGCCATCAGCTTTGCTCTGTTGGGCTTTGATCGTGCACGGGATGGGAAAGAAAGGGGAGCATGTGCTTGGAAGGACGATGCTGTCCAACATCTATCTCATCCCTCACCTGCTTGGGGAGAAGGTTGAACGAGAAGCGATGTGGCACTCATCCAACTGGGAAGAGCCAGCTTATATGGAAGAAATTCCAGAGAGGGTGCTTGCTGCCCTCTCTGATGAAGAGAAGACATGGATTAGGGAGGCCTACCATTCAGAACCCTTCCAGAAGGTGTTGAAGCGGCATATTGAGATTAAAAAGGCCTTAGAGGGCTTACAGCGAGGTGAAGAGCGAAGTGCCTTGGTAAGGGAGTTGTATAGCCTTAAGGATAGTATTGAGCGATGGGTGCTGGGATTAGGGATTTGAGGGTTGTGGTAGTTTCATAGGCATGAAGCTATTTTTACTGTTCTTTCAGAGTTATAATTTCAATATGTTTCCTCATATGATTCAATAAAATGGGAGGCTGAGAGCAATGAAATTCGAGAAGCCAACAAAAGATCAAATTAGGGTTGCTGCATTATTTGATTTGATAATTGATGATGATTTACCCGAAGTTGGTTGTCAAAAAATCATCGACAAAGTGAATGAAGTGTTTGGTTACCCAGTAGATTTACGACCAGTAACTAAAAAGCAAATTGATTTTGCACATAAATTTGATGTTGATGTTTCCGGATACACACAGAATCTAGCAGGCATTGTCTTGACTAGGATTACTCAAAAAGAAGATCAGGAATCTATTGCTAGACAAAACTTAGGACATGGAGATATTGTCCGAATTAGATTTAAAAA
>CAZTXW010000136.1:0-4037 GCA_964617345.1 uncultured Sphaerochaeta sp.
AAAATAATTCATCTTTAGCTCCTATTTCCTATACTCTTCTGAGAACTTACGCATGTTTTCGCGTGTCAGGGCCCCTAGGGAAAGAGTGTCGGACATGCAGGTTACGATATGCGAACCATTGGCAAACTTCTTCTTCGCCCCTTCCCAGTCAGGGCCAAGGGAGAGTAGATACTTACCCGAAGCGAGCACCTTCTTCTCAATATCTGCCAGTGCCTGCTTAGCCTCAGGGGCAGCAGAGTTACCCAAAAATCCCATATTGGTCGCAAGGTCGACAGGTCCTACCATCACACCATCGAGGTCCTCAAGGGCGAGGATCTCATCGAGGTTCTCAATGCCCTTGGGCGACTCTATCATGACAAACAGCATGACCAGGTCATTGGCCTTGGTGAAGTAGGAAAGCGGGTCATTGCCGTAATGGGCTGCACGGGTGCTTCCTGCAACCCCACGGATTCCAGTAAGAGGGTATCGTACCGCAGCAATGGCAGCCTTTGCCTCCTCGGCGCTCTCCACATTGGGGACGATGATGCCATAGGCACCAGCGTCCATGGTGCGCTTGATCTGCACAAAGTCGTTCCAGGGCACCCGTACGAAGGGAACTGCAGGATAGCCGTTCATCGCCTGGAACTGGGTTACCAGGACAGGCAAGTCTATGGGAGAGTGCTCCATGTCTATTACGATGACATCCATGCCGGAGTCTGCCATCACCTCAACGGTGATGTTGCTTCCTGCCTGAGCCCAGGCTGCAAGCACTTTCTCTCCGTTCTGCAACTTCTCTTTTACTGCGTTATGATTCTTTTTCAACATCTGTATATTCCTTATAGTTTGCTGTTTGCTTGTTTTTCCAATGCCTCAGCCCGTCGGTTCGCACGTGGCAGAAGGATGGCAAAAGCTACCGTCAGCAACAGGAAGAAAAGGCTGTCGAAATTAGTGATGAATACGAGGGGATTACCATTGCTCAACGTGAGCGAAGTCCTCAGATACTCCTCGCATAACGGACCAAGAATAACTGCCAGGATAAACGGTACGTTGGGGTATTTCTGTTTCTTGAAGAAATACATCACGATTCCGATCACCAGGGCTATCGCCATCTGGAAGGCTGAGTAGGTAGCTGCAAAGACACCCAAGATTGCTATGAGTCCAATGGAACTATAGAGAACCAAGCGGTTTATCCTGACAATCTTCAGGTAGTATGGCCCAAAAAGAAAGAGCGAAAGTGGCATAAGAACCGCTGCAGCGACCAACAGAGCCATGTACATGGGAGCCATTACATGCATCTGCTTTACCAATAGGTCCGGTCCAGGCACTACACCATAGACCATAAGGACTCCAAGGATGATGGCTGTAGTGCCGTCACCGGGGATACCCAGGGCCAGCATGGGGACTAAGGCACCACCACACATGGCATTGTTTGCAGTCTCGGCTGCAACCAAGCCGTCAATGGCTCCATCACCAAAACGCTCAGGATGCTTTGAGGTCCTCTTTGCCTCTACATAGGATACAAAACCAGCCATGGAAGCCCCGGCTCCTGGAAGGACTCCAATGATATATCCGGTCAGGGCACTTTTCAGGTAGGTCATAAACCCTATCTCGCGCATCTCGGCAAAGCTGGGGAAGAACTCCTTACGCTTGAACTTATAGGCATTGGCAGCACTGGTCTTCCTTGCATATTCGGCATTGTTGACCGTTGATTGGTCAAAGAGCTCGCTTATGGCAAAGGCCCCGATGATCAGGGTAGTGAGGTCAATACCCTCGATGAGGTTGGTACTGCCAAAGGTGAAGCGTGATACCGACTTGAGGGGGTCCATCCCTACCGTGGAGAGCATGATACCGAATGCCATGGAAATGATGGCCTTGGTCTTGTTCTTCTCAACGATGACGATGACTATCAGGGCAAACAGGATAAGGGAGAACTTCCCAGGGGTCCTGATCTGCAGGGCAAGCTTGATCGCCAAGGGAGAGACAAAGATCAGCAGCAGAGCTCCAATGGTTCCGCCAATGGCAGATCCTATGGTTGCATGGCCGATCGCCTTAGCCCCTTGTCCCCTCTGCATCATGGGATATCCTTCCATGCAGGTCATCAGAGCAGAAGGGGCTCCTGGGATATTTATGGTAATGGCGGTGATGCTCCCTGAATATATTCCAGCCATATAGACACCCATGCACATGATAAGGGCATAGGTCATCGGCATGGTATAGGTCATGGGAAGCAATAGTACGATGGCTAACATCGATGTTAGTCCTGGTAAGGCTCCAAAAATGATTCCGATGAAGAATCCAATGGAGAGGTACAACATGGACAGGGGTTGGAAAACAACCGAGGTCCCTGCAAGGATCTGTAATATCTGGTCCATGGGTTATCTCCAAATCTGGGGGAATCTGATATCGAAGACTATGACATACAGCACATACACCATAGCTGAGATCAGGAGGGCATAGATGATCTTCCTTCTGATATGTTGGGGCTTGTCGTCATAGACCAACATGAAGAAGAACACATACAACGGAGCTAGCAAGGCAAAGCCAAGAATATCAAACAGGATAATAAACCCAGCCATGATCAGGACGGTCAATACGGGCTTGATGCTTTTCTTCTTGGGTTCTGTCTCAACCTTTGCTTCGGCTATCTCTTTTTTGGATGCTTTCAGGCCAGTAAGCAACTGCATGATGGCAGCTGGTGTGGCTATGAGGAAAATCATCACGGGAAAGGATGATTCTGAGAGCATTCCCTTGACAATGGGGGGTGCCATCTGTAGGGCACTGACCACATAGATGATGAGTGCAATCTGCATACAAGCGGGTATGATGACCCTTGCTTGCAGATACGGGTTTTTTGTTTTCATTATGTTACACTCCTGAACTCGAGACGCATACAACAACACGAACAGAGAACATCAGATAGGGAGGGATGGACTGCCGCATGGCAAGAGCCATGCGGCAGGGGTACATACCATTTGTAGTAGGATCTCAGATGTACAGCTATTGTCTCTTAGATAATGCCGGCATCCTTCAGGGACTGGAGGGCCTTGGTCTCGCCTTCAATCTTTGTGGCAAGGAATTTCTTCAGGTCAGCACCACTCTTGAAATCAGGGGTAACACCAACGGTTGCAGTCCAATCAGTGAACTCCTTGCTGGTTGCTGCTGCGCCATATGCTGCAACAAGCTTCTCGATGATATCAGCGGGAGTTCCTGCAGGAGCAGCGACAGTGAGGAATGATCCGGAAAGCAATGTCTCACTCAGGCCAAGTTCCTGGCTGGTGGGGACTTCAGGATACCCAGCGTTACGCTTGGTGCTGAACTCAACAACGCCGAGGGCATCGCCGGAACTGAGGATGGGTGCAAAGTCACCAAGACTGGTGATAGCAGCATCAACCTCACCATTGAGGATTGCTTCACGCTGTGGAGCAGAACTCTTGTAGGAGATCATGTTGAACTTGACACCATAGAGTTCCTGGATCTTCAGGGCGAGCAAATTTACACGGCTACCGATTCCCTGGTCAGCAATACGAATCTGCCCGGGGTTAGCCTTTGCAGCTGCGATCAGAGCATCAAAGGTCTTGTACGGGGAATTCTTACCAACCATGATTGCATCTGGCTCCTGGGTGATCAAGGCAAAGATCTCCAGCTTGGCAAGGTCATATCCCTTGATAAGGCCGGTAAAGGGGGCATTGATGATGGAACCGTAGTTCAGGTTACCGATGGTATACCCATTAGGCTTGGCACCCATGAGGGAGTTCGGGCCTACAGCATCGTCAGCACCGGGCTTGTTCACAAAGTAGATTGCTGCTCCGAGCTCTTTTTCAGCGAGCATGGAGACCTTACGGGAAATGGCATCAGTACCACCACCAGCACCACTGCTGATAATAAATTCAATATCCTTGCTAGGATAGGTTTCTGGAGCACCTTGTGCAAACAGAGTAGCAGAAGCCAGGACCAGACATGCGAGCAATACAAATACTCTTTTCATAACAACCTCCAAATGACCGGATGGGTTTCTCTCTCGTTCAACCAGGCAGCCATCGTTCAAAATATAGCCTATA
>CAZTXW010000137.1:0-3971 GCA_964617345.1 uncultured Sphaerochaeta sp.
TTGAAGATACCATTATCCAAATTTCTCTGACTTCAATGCTTGTGATGCTCATTTCAACCGATTTTATCTCCCCTGGTATACAGATTGTGTTTTGAAAAGAGGTTCCCCGAATATCAGAAGAGTCCCAATATTTTGCTTACAGATAGTGCATTGAGAGCCGCTTGCACTCCCAGAGGAAGCTGAACGTAGCACAATTTTTCGTATACGACACATGGTTTGCTATTCTGCTAGAAGAGAAAGATAGGACATATACATGAACAGAAGGAACATGTTCTCCTCACCATAGGTAGAAACCAATTCAACAATCTTGAACGAGAGTGTATTGATTTCGTTACAAATCCTACTATCAACACCTTGCTCAATGATAGTGGAAACCACCATCATGCCTTCGTTCTTGCCTGTCTGATGAACCGCCAAGTTACTGCTGAGAAAGAATGGGTGATTCCCTATAAAGTAAAAGAAGAAATGGGAGCGTTTGAGATAGATATTTTGGGATCGAATTCTCTCAAATACTATAAGGAACTGTTTATTTCTCAATCACCTCACCGATTCTCACGTATAATGGCTGAGACATTCCATTCAGCGATCCATCACATACAAGGGAATTTCAAGGATGATGCTTCTAGGCAGGCAATCAAAATAGCGCAGCGGTAGTCTATCGTTTTCTAAAATTCTTACAATCTTATAGAAAATAATTATCAAAACATTGCTTGAATAACAGTTCTTTGTATGACAAGTGGTATGTTCCAAAATGGAATGTACCACTTATCATACCAATTCCTATATTCTCTTCAATCAAAATCATTGGGACATTTAACTGTTTTGAATAAAAGACTATGAAGGTCACCATCAACCTCTGCTCTGACTCATCATGCCCAGTCTGTTGGCCAATTATATTGAGACTCTGCATGCATTGGTGTTGGTTTTAGCTATTGCTTTGTTCTAGAAGAACTGCGAAGGATCGAGGGCAATACCAGACTGCTCTATGCTGAAGAAGAGCGTAGGCTTGTCGTAGGTGGTGCCACTGGTGCCAATACTGCCGATGACCTCTCCCTTGGTAAGGGTCATACCAATCTTAACCTCGACATTCTCCAGGTGGGTGTACGTGGTGCGATAGCCACCTTCGTGACTCAGCTCCACGAACTTCCCCCTGCCCCTCACCTCATTGCCGGCACTCACTACACTACCAGCAGCCGAAGCAACGACAGCAGATCCCGGGCTTCCCACTATGAGGATACCGGTAAGAGACTCTGTTGTTCCTGTAGCAGGGTTTGTATAAGGTTGTCCGAAGAGAGCTGTAATTGTACCTACAGCAGGCTTCTGGAACTGGATGGGGGCAATGTCAGCCATCTGGATCAAGGACTGGCTGGAGATATCTGGGATAAAGAGACGCTGTCCCACAGATAGGTTCTCACTCTTGAGGCCATTGAGTTCCTGCAGGGTCTTCCATCCCAGGTTGGGACTGTATTTTCTGGCAATGGTGGAAAGCATGTCCCCTTCCCGTACCGTATATAGCTGACCATCACGGTCGGGAATCTCAAGGGTGATACCCTCTCTCACCGCCTGCACATTACGGATCTGGTTTACACTGATCAGGGTCTGGGTCTTGAGGTTGTACAGCTGTGCAATGCTGTTCAGATCCTCACCATCGGCAACCGCATGCTGGGCATACTGAATTGTCTTGGAACTTGTTGCTGACCTCGGTTTGGTGTCACTTAAGGACCTTGCCTGGTTGTCAGGCACTACAGGATCTGTAGGCTCTGGTGTATTCTGACCGATATTGATCGCAGTAGGGGTAAGCACCTCGGGAGCATCGGCTACCTGCACAACCTTCTTGGTCGTAGCCTCGGTAGCGAGGGCGCTCGTCTCACCACGATCGGGATTATTGGGAAAGAACTGGTACCAGACAATTATTACGACGACACAGATAGCGATCCCCAGGGCGATAGTCCAGATAAGCCCCTTTGAAGGCTTATCATAGGTTCCTCCCCGCGAAGACCTTCTTGCAGGCCTGTCCATCATATCATCATAGTTGTCTTTAGCCATAACTCGACATTACCTTTCCTACATAGTAATATAAAAAAATCATGGATACCAGTCCAAAACGATCATATTACCGCCTCTTCCTCTCGCTAACGCTGCTATTGCTCCTGATTCTGCTGATCAGGATAGGCTTTGTCATCCATAGCCATGGGCCCCAGAGGAAACCATACGATAATCCCCTTATCTCCAAAGAGGTCGTAAGGGGAACCCTTTACGACCGAAATGGCAAGATACTTGCCATTCAGACCCCCTACTGGGGAGTCTTCTTTCACCTGACGATGATTGACGACCTCAGCTTAGTTTCGGAAGTGGTAGCACCCTTTGTGGGTATGAGCCCAAAGCAGATACAAGTGCAGGCAGCAAACTATACCACCTATGCCATGATCAGGAAGAAGATCGACCCCTCCCAGGTATCTCCCCTTTTGGCTGAGCTTGAGCGGACAAACCTGACCAAACAGGTATCGGTGGTCAAAAGCATGGGGCGCGACTACCCCGCTTCCTTCCATGCGTCGCAGACCATAGGCTTCACCAACATAGACAACGAAGGGTCGGAGGGGGTGGAGCTTACCCAGGAAGCTTTCCTGAACCCCTACCCTGCAATCGGTACGGACGAAGCAACCTATGGACAGGACATAACCCTTACCCTGGATATCGACATCCAGTACCTCCTGGATGTGCAGATGCAGAACATTGCCGACGAACACAACCCCGACTACGGCGTAGCGGTGGTCCTCGATGCACAGAATGGCGACATCCTGGGCATGAGCAGCTACCCCTGGTATGACCCCAATGCCCTATCGAAGTCGACCGACACCCAGAAGCGCAACCATGTGGCAAACTACCTGTACGAACCGGGATCCGTATTCAAGATATTCAGTCTGGCTTCTGTCATGGAAGCAGGCCAAGCTGATTTGGATGAGCCCTTCCTGTGTGACGGCTCCTATACCTTTACTACAGGCAAGGGCGCCAAGACCACCATTGTCTGTACCTCCCCCCATGGAGAGGTCGATCCCAATACCATGATAGCAAAGTCATGTAACGGAGCCATATCAAAGTGGGCAATGCAGACTGATCCAAAAGCGTTTTATGAAACGTTGAATCGCTTCGGCTTCAACTCCAGCTACGATATCAACCTACCTTCAAGAACTCGCGCCTTTATCGCCAATCCTTCCACCTGGTCAGGGCGATCACAGGCAACCATATCCTTTGGACAGGAACTCTCCACCACAGCCCTGCATCTTGCGGTGGCAGCAACAGCTTTCACCAACGGTGGAGAACTCCTACAGCCGCACCTCATCCTCAAGCGAGGAGAAGCAAAGGACGGACCGGTCACCTACAGGCGCGAGCGCACTGTTGTCGATAGGGTTATCTCACCTTCTGTTGCACAGTTGATCCTATCTGCCATGGAAGAGGCTACCCAACAGGGTGGCACTGCTAGAAGCGTAGCAGTCCAGGGTGTACGCATCGGGGCCAAGACCGGAACCTCGCAGATCATGAACCCTGAAACCAACAGCTATGAGGATGGAACAGTCCTGGCATCGACACTTGCCATTGTCCCCTTGGAAAAACCCAAGTACATCATCTATGTGGCGGCAGGCAATCCCAAGGGAGACACCCAATGGGGAAGCAACATAGCCTCCCCAGCTATAGGAAAGATCATAGAATCCCTGGTAAGCCAGGGTAAGGTTGTGAGCGACCGGTCAGGGAAACGGTAGGCCTTGATTCTGCTCACCTGTATTCTGATCAGCTATTATCACCTGTACTAAGCACATCCACACATGATCGATGATGATTTTTCTTGTCTGTGGTCTTGTTCTCTTCTTGCTTCTTGTTTTCTGCCCTTATTTTTGACCTATCCTTTCCCGTTCTGACAATAGAAAATTGGCGATATCCTTACTGATAAGATGCTTTCTTCACATTAATAATCA
>CAZTXW010000138.1:0-3951 GCA_964617345.1 uncultured Sphaerochaeta sp.
ACTCAGAAGGACGATGATGTTTGTTCCGGGGAACAACCCTGGGATGATCAAGGATGCATATATCTACAACTGTGACTGCATCATGTTCGACCTTGAGGATAGTGTCGCCTATGCCCAGAAGGATGCAGCCAGGAGCCTGGTCTTCCATGCTCTCACTACCATTGACTATGGGGACAAGGAGCTTGTCGTTCGTGTCAATGCACTGGATACCTCCATAGGTATAGATGATCTTGAGGCGATGGTCAGGGCGCGCATCGATGTCATCAGGCTTCCCAAGACCGAGACTGCCCAGGACATTACCTTTTGTGAAGAGCAGATCGAACGAATTGAGAAGACCATCGGCATGCCAGTAGGTACCACCAGGATGATGGCTGCCATTGAGAGTGCCCAGGGGGTGCTCAATGCCCCCGCCATTGCAAAGGCAAGCAAGCGCCTCATCGGCATAGCCCTGGGTGCTGAAGATTATGTCACCGATTTGAAGACCAACCGATCTGCAGAGGGTGTCGAGCTGTTGTTTGCAAGGAGCATGATATTGCAGGCTGCACGCTCAGCTGGGATATCGGCCTTGGATACGGTCTTTTCCGATGTAAACGACGAAGAGGGTCTTATCGCAGAGACTCTTCATATCAAGCAACTCGGGTTCGATGGCAAGTCTGTCATCAATCCCAGGCAGATCCAGCCGGTCATTGATGTGTTTACTCCCTCCCTCAAGGAGATACAGAAAGCTAAGGCGGTAATGGAAGCTATCGCAGAAGCCAACAAGCGAGGATCCGGGGTCATCTCCCTCAATGGGAAGATGATCGATCGTCCGATTGTGCTTCGGGCGGAGCGCGTGATCAGTCTGGCAAAAGCTGCCAAGATATTAAGTTAGGAGATGCATGATGCCAAACGTTGACCTTACTGCAATAACCCATATGGATGAGTTGAAGACGCTGAAGGCCTTTGATTCCCAGCTCGTCTACAAGGAGCTGAAGACCTGCCATGAGAGGGAACTGAGCGACAATAAGATTGTTCCCACCCTGCAAGATGCAATCCGGTTGTGCGGTCTGAAGGATGGTATGACTATCTCTTTCCATCATCATTTCCGCAACGGAGATTATGTGGTCAATAAAGTGATGGCTGTGATAGCACAGATGGGGTTCAAGGACCTCGTTCTTGCCCCGAGTTCCCTCATAGATATCCATAAGCCCCTAATCGAGCATATCAACCTTGGAGTGGTGCAAAGGATTGAGACCAGTGGCCTTCGTGGGGAACTAGCAGAAGCGATATCGCATGGGCTGATGGAAATTCCTGTGGTGTTCCGCTCCCATGGAGGGCGTGCTGCTGTCATCGAGACTGGGCAGCTCCCCATAGACATCGCCTTTATCGGAGCCCCTTCTTGCGATCCCTTGGGCAATGCGAACGGGTACTCCCGTGACAATGACAAGGGTATCGTCTGTGGTGCCATGGGGTATGCTAAAGTTGATGCCCAGCATGCTCGGAAGGTGGTTATCCTCACTGACAATATCGTACCGTTTCCCAATGTGCCTTTTGGCATCCCAGAGTCTGATGTAGACTACATCGTTGAGGTCGACGCCATCGGAGACCCCAATGGCATTATGAGTGGTGCTACCCGCTATACCACCAACCCCAAGGAACTGATGATAGCCCAGAGGGTTGCTGAAGTGATTGAGGCTACGGATTTCTTTCGTAATGGGTTCTCCCTACAGATGGGATCCGGAGGAGCAAGCCTTGCAACGGTGCGCTTCATGAAGGAGAAGATGCTCAAGAAGAAGATCAAGGCAAGCTTTGCCCTCGGAGGAATAACGGGTCAGATCGTACAGCTGCATGAGGAAGGCCTCATCAAGAAGATCCTTGATGTCCAGTCCTTCGACCTTGAGGCGGCACGATCGCTGAAGGACAATCGCTTCCACCAGCAGATATCCGCTTCCTACTACGCGAGTCCCAACAGCAAGGGCTCTGCTGTGAACCAGTTGGATTTTGTCGTTCTCTCAGCCCTTGAGATTGATGTTGACTTCAATGTCAATGTGTTGACCGGCTCAGACGGCGTCATCAGGGGAGCAATTGGAGGACATTGTGATACCGCCGCCGGTGCTTCCGTTTCCATCATCACATGTCCGCTTACAAGGGGGCGTATACCCACCATTGTGAATAGGGTCCATACCATTGTCACCCCCGGCAAGACTATAGATATTGTGGTCACAGACCAAGGCATAGCAGTGAACCCCATTCGATCTGACCTCATTGCGATGATGGGGGTAGCCGGTATCGATCTCTGTACGATTGAGGATCTTAGGGATAAGGCAAGAAGAATTGTAGGGGAGGGAAGTCCGATAGCCTACACCGATCGTGTGGTTGGTGTGGTCACCTACCGCGATGGTTCGGTCATCGATCTTATCCATCAGGTTAGGGATGACCAGCAGATAGGGGATTGACCCATGGCAAATCTAGAACAGATCCTACAGGCAAGAGATAATCGGCTTGCACTACAAACCTCGCTACTGGGAAAATACAGGTCTCCACTTGTCTCATGCACCATGAACATACCAGGTCCGACAAAGAATAGCGAGTTGATACAATCCAGCTTTGACAAGGCTATGGAAGCCTTCATGCAGCGCAACCAAGGGGTGCTTGAAGAGGTACTGGAACAGAGAAAGGAAACCGGCCCGGAACGATATTTCATCGTACTGGGAGGGACCAACCTCTATGCACTCAAGCGTAGGCTTGCCTTCTTTGAGCAGGTCTATCCCATTGGAAGGTATTTGGATCTCGACCTCAAGGATAGTGATGGTCTAGCCATAACACGCAAGGATATCGAGCTTGAACCTCGTCGATGCCTTCTGTGCAGCAGACCTGCCAAGGAGTGCTCCAGGAGTGAGCGTCATAGCCTTGAGGATCTGTTGGCCAAAACTGAAAAAGAGCTGATGCTCTTCCTTAAGAGAATGTGAGCCGACAATGATGCAAATAGGGCATTTGGCGACAAAAGCACTGCTTGAAGAGCTCTTCACCACCCCCAAGCCCGGTCTGGTGGACCGTCTTGGTAGTGGTGGCCATACCGATATGGACTGCCATACCTTTGAGAAGAGTGCCTATGCCCTACAGCCCTATTTTGGAAAGATGGCAGAACTGGGAGCCAATTGGAAAAGTTCTCTGCCGGAGCTGTTTGCAGAGGTCAGAAAGATAGGCCTTGATGCAGAAGAGGCAATGTTCTCTGCAACCGGGGGTGTGAATACCCATAAGGGCATGCTTTTCAGCGTGGGCATCCTTTCCTCTATAGCGGGATATACCAGGACAATGTACAGTTTCTCAGACCCTGGCCTGCTCTGTTCCCTGGCTATAGAGATGACAAAGAAAACCTTGGAAGATGAATTTGTACAGATACTAGAAAAACCCCATAAAACTCATGGTGAAGAGCTCTATGCCAAACAAGGAATCAGAGGGATTCGCGGTGAGGTAATGACAGGCTTTGCTTCAGTGCGTACCCTCTCACTTCCTTGGTACAGCGAATACCTGAGGCAGGGCTACGACCCCAATCTGGCACGCCTTCAGGTGTTGCTCACCCTCATGGCCAATGTCACCGACACCAATGTGCTTTACCGCCATGATGCAAAGACGCAAGGGGAAGTACACCTGAGTGCCCAGAGCATCCTCCAGAAAGGGGGAGCCTTCACAGAGGAAGGCATGTTCCTTATCAAAAAGTTGGATAGGACCTTCACTGAGAGAAGGATCAGCTGTGGGGGGTGTGCAGACCTCTTGGGGGTCACCATCTTCCTGCATGACCTCTCCCTCTTGGGAAAAGAAGCCACTGCTACCAAGGTAGTGAACTGGTAGAAGAGTAGTGGATGGAAGGTGGTGACTACTTCCATTTCATCAAAAGCGCAGAGAAGGAGATGAAAGGGTGTGTCTCTGAGCTGAAAGCGTGCTTTTCAGAGGTACGGGTAGTAGATGTGG
>CAZTXW010000139.1:0-1065 GCA_964617345.1 uncultured Sphaerochaeta sp.
ACCTTCGTACGCGATGAGATCGCGTACGGGTATACCAAGTCCTTCTCCCTTCCAGCCTCCAAGATCCTTAGCAAAGGATATGGCAACTGCATTACCAAAAGCACCCTCCTTATGGCCCTTCTCAGATCTGTTGGCATCCCCTGCCGCTTCCATGCCATGACCATACGCAAAGTCATATTCAGAGGCCTCCTGCCACGCCTCAGCTACAAGCTGGCGATCAAGCACCCCTACCATGCATGGGTGGAGGTGCAGTACAACAACAAGTGGCTTGCAATGGAAGGGCACATTGTAGACAGGCCCTACCTATTGAAGCTCCAGGCAAAGTTCCCTGACTACATGGGTAGCTTCTATGGCTATGGCATAGCAGTACTGAACTTCAGAAACCCTGACAACAGATGGAATGAAGAATCAACCTATGTACAGAACAAGGCCATTGAGGAAGACCTGGGCATCTTCGATACCCCGGATACATTCTTCAGACAATACCCCGAATCAATTGCCTACACCCAATCCTTGCGCTATAGGGCCATTATCAGGAGAAGACTGAATCGGAGCATCAAGGCAGTACGGGACAGTAGGTAAAACCTTCTGTCCCTTAGCTGTGGCCTCCCCTTCCTCAAGTCCCATAGGGGAGCGATCATACAGAGCAGAAACATCCATCAAACCTAAGCTAGCAAAAGATATCATCAAGCCTATACCAATAAGCATCCATCAGTCCCAAACTCTAAAATCTATGTCAGCAAACCCATTCCAACAACCATGTATCCCCGAACACCTATCATCCCCTAAGTGAAGCTCCTACAGCACCCACCACCTACCCATTTCTGATGTTCACGTATCGGAGGTAACCACCAACCTTTCGCTAAAGTAGGACATGCCAGAACCAGCATAGCCTGGCAGCCTGCTTGCTGCAGGGCTGTGCTGATACTGGCTAGCTTAGAGACATAGTGGTTAACCGGTCTTCAGCATAGGAGTGTTACAAAAGACAGTGTTGTTTCAAAAGACTCTCCTTCTGTATTTCATCTCCTGTAACCGACCTCAGCCTCAACCTTACAACAGCCCTGC
>CAZTXW010000139.1:1165-3808 GCA_964617345.1 uncultured Sphaerochaeta sp.
TTCTGTATTTCATCTCCTGTAACCGACCTCAGCCTCAACCTTACAACAGCCCTGCCTTCCGTAGTTCATCTTTCATGGCTGGCCTCTTTTTGTACCGTGGCTCCAATACCTGGAGACAATCCTTGGCAACAGAGGTCCCTCCAATTGATACAAGCTCCTTTAGCCAAGAGGCCAGGCCTTTGTATTCGCTACGGCTGGAAGAAGATTCACCATCTAAAAGGATGACGTTCCTGTACAGGGCAAACACCTCCTGTTGGTAGTGGGGAAGCAACACGTCCTGGTAGCTTCGTACATCGAAAGGGTTATTCTGCACATAGGACAATAACCTCTGGAGTTTGTTCTCTGCCTTGAGGACTTCAGGATACACACTTGTCCTATACCCTTTGTTTGATGTATCTCTGGCTTCTAGTTCATCAAGCAAGCCATCAACTACAGACTTCCACGCTTCTTCATCGTAGCTCTCTTTCAGGATGTGGTAATACTCCAGGTTTCCTCCAAGCAGGAATGATTTGGCAAGGCCTCGCATATCTTCGGTGTTCCCACTCTCCTGGTACACCCTAAACAGAAGCTCACCCCAATTGAAACCAGCGGACAATCGCCTCCCTGGCCCTCCTTGTCCTATTGCAAGCACTTCATATGCTAACTTTTGGGCAAGCTCATACTCCTCTGTTTCCATGGCCCTGTCATAGGCAAGCTTACGCAGGCTATCATACTGGAGGTTCCCCAAGGCGAAGGCTTGGGCTTCGGCCACTCTCTGCTGCTTGAGCAGCAGAGCATGCCGAAGCTCAATGGAGTTCTTCAATATGGTGTTGAAACCCCATTCACCCTCCGTCTCATCGGAAGCAAGGTCGATCAGATAGGTTTCTAAACCTTCCTGATCTTCCTGTGCATCTGCAAAGTGAATACAGAGCCTAAGCAGTGTTGCCTGTGCCTTATTGTCATAGTTATCAACTTCAGCAAAGAACTGTTCAAACAACCACCTACCATCCTCTGGTGAAGGTACAAGTTCAGCGAACAGTGAGGCTATCTGGGCAAGAGCTCTTTCAACGTCTTCGCCAATATGATCGACGTCACAATCGAAGGCAGTAATCTCATGCACCATCATGGAGGCGATGGAACCGGCATACCGGTTCCGTCCCTCTCTGATGGCAACTCGTATCATCTGTAGCAGTTCCTCAATCTTCTCCTTGAAGGTTGAGGTAAAGTTCCAGATGTAGTTTTCTTCATTCTCAGCTTCCCATTCGTAATCCCTTCCATAATACGTAATCTCTCCTCCATGGAGACAGGCACGCCTGAACTCAATGCCAAGGTTTGTCAAATTGACATCGTCATCTGGGGATGGAAAGGCGTGAACAAGCTCAGCCTCCAAAGAAGGGTTCCTACCACCATAGTCAACCAAGAAGGCAAGCAACTCTTCTTTGCTGACATCCTGCAGGAGAGTCCTGAGGTCGACAGACCCAGGTCTCTCGACCATGGTCCCTTCTTTTTCTTTCTCTTTATCTATCTCTTTCTCTTTTTCATTTTTATTTTTATTTTCATTTCCTGCTTCTGGGTCTACCATTCCAGCCTTCTCCTTTTTTCCCATTCCATTGGAATCTTTTGCTTGTTGCCCTATAAGCTCTTCCGCCTCATCTGGGCCATCAAGCAGGTCACGCAGGGCATAGAGCACTGCAACCTCATGCTTGCAGTGCTCAGACCAGTCATAGGGACAGGTACAGGAGATATCCTCTACCTCCCAATCGTCATCAAGGGTGACTGTCACTTCATACACCTCTGACCCTGCCACCTTTGCACTGTAGGTATGTGGGCTTGTCTCTTCCAAGGAAAGCACACTGCCATCATCGTAATACAAGAGTCCTCGGGTAAGGATTATTCCCTGCTCAATAGCATCTTCAAAGTCATCAAGGTTCATAGGGCCTCCAAGGCCAAAATGATACCATAGGCTTTGGGTATATTGAAGAAAGAGGTTTGGTACGTGTTGTTGTTTCAAGCGGTTCCCCTTTCCCATTGGCAAGCTCTTCACCAAAAAGAGGCTCTCTACCCGGGGAATCTGTACCCTCAAAGCTCGTCCTAGCTCCGTTGAGGTTAGGCAGGGTACCTATCTCATCAAAGGCAGTGATGCCTTCTACAGCCTTGTAGAAGGAGTCACTGCCCCTACTTAACGGTCTCTATCTCATTCTGTCTTTCTCATTCTATCTGTCTCTATTTTTGGTCTCTCTATCTTTCTTTGCTCTCTTTTGGCTTACGGCTTCTGGCTTCTGTAGCAGGGAGGCACAAGAGCCCTGCCGCACTGCGGTAGGGCTCTTGTGTTTCTTTACGTTCCCCATCAAAAACCGTATGTCTGCTGGCTCGTCACCGCATTTCCCCTGACTCGTCTTTTGGACAGGTTCCGTTTTGTCCTCCTCCGCTACTGTACACTCCTCTCATGGAAACATCGCCTTTCCTAGGATATTGTGAAGCAGCTTCCCCCATACCAATGAAGAAGAAAAAGAAGGAACACCTATGACGATCGGAGAGAAACTTGATAAGAAACAAAGATTGCTAGATGACCAAGGCAAACAATTGCGTGAACAAGCTGAAATTGGTTCTCGCTTGGAGCGTGAGATCAAGGCAATACAAAAAGCTCTCAATTCAGGAAAGCCT
>CAZTXW010000140.1:0-3795 GCA_964617345.1 uncultured Sphaerochaeta sp.
GGCAAGTATGACGTCAAGTGGGGTGTCCTGATGGCCGGTGGTATGGGGGCTTTGTTGCCGACTGCGATCATGTTTGCATTCATGCAGAAGTTCGTTGTCGAAGGGCTTACAGCTGGAGCTGTCAAAGGGTAGGGGAATAATGGGAACTATAAGCACTATACAGCCAATTGAACCAATTGGTAAGGAACTTATGCATGAGAAAGTCTCTGATGCCTTGCTCAGCTTTATCTATAGGAATGGCCTGAAGCCAGGAGATAAGCTTCCGGGTGAGAGACAACTGGCCATTGAGCTCACTGTCGGCAGGAACACCGTCCGACAGGGGCTTTGCCAGCTTGAAGAGGACGGTATCATTGAACGAATGGTTGGTAAGGGAGCTTTCCTGAAGAAGGAAGTCTCCGCTGATTCCATTGAACTCAAACTATTAAGGGTAAATTATAAGGATCTGTTGGAAATTAAGATGAACTTGGAACAGTTGGCCATTCGAAGGGCGATTGATGTAGCTACTGAGGACCAGATCAGGGCTCTGAAGGGGTTTGCTACCAAGCTCAATGACCTCGCCGACCAAGGGATATTCTCCATTGACCTTGATAGGGAATTCCATACTGCATTGTTGGAGTGTGGGGGGAGTCCCACCCTCTCCCAGCTTGTGCTTTCCCTTGTGGATTCGCTTAACAGCTATGGGAAAATGTTGGGTGATGTATCCAACGTCTGGCTCCGGACCATCCCGTTCCATATGGATATTGCCGTGGCTCTGGAACAGAGGCAACTCTCCTATGCCTTGGCTGCAAGCGAATACATCTTCCAGTACGACCTGCAGGTACTTAACGAACTTACTGATAGCAATACATACCAAGAGAGAAAAGAATGAAAATCACAAATGTACAGTGGTGGATGGAGGGCAAGTTTGGCCTGTTCATCCACTGGGGACTCTACTCCCTTCTGGGGGGTGAGTACCAAGGCAAGCGAACTGATAATATAGCTGAGTGGATCATGCACGACCTCGATATTCCTGCAGAGGAGTATCGAAAGCTGGCATCTTCCTTCAATCCCACCTCCTTTGATGCCGATGCCATAGTCAGGCTTGCAAAGCAGGCCGGCATGAAATATGTCGTCTTGACCGCCAAGCACCATGAGGGCTTTGCCCTGTATGCTTCGAAGGTCAGCTCCTATAACAGTGTGGATGCAACCCCTTACAAACAGGATGTGATACAGCAATTACGAGAGGCCTGTGACAAGCATGGCTTGGTCTTAGGGCTCTATTACTCACAGGCACAGGATTGGGACGATCCTGATGCCTGTAGGGATGGATACAGTGAAGAGGGAAGGGACTTCTCCTCCTACTTTACCAAGAAGTGCATACCCCAGATAACCGAGCTGCTTACCGAGTATGGGCCCATAGGATTGCTCTGGCTCGACACTCCCATGTACATGACAGAGGAGCAGTCAAAGACCCTGCAGAAACATATCAAGGCCCTCCAGCCCGACTGCCTGATAAGCGGAAGAATCGGCAATGGCCTGGGCGACTATATGACCACAGGGGACAACTTCATTCCATCTGTTGCATATCACCGCCCATTTGAAGTCCCCGCTACCATAAACAGTACCTGGGGCTACAACAAGTTCGATGAAAATTGGAAAAGCACGGCCAAGATTCTCCGGTCCTTGGTGAAGGTCGTCAGCCGAGGGGGCAACTACCTGCTGAATATCGGACCTCGAGGGGATGGCTCAGTTCCAGAAGAGTCCCTTGCCATCCTCGAGGAGGTTGGCTCCTTTATGGAGAAGAATGGGGAAAGCATCTATGGGACAGAGGCCCTTCCTCTCTACCCCTACGACATTGACTGGGGGTATTTCACAGCCAAGAAGGGAAAGCTCTTCATCCATGTGTTTGAGGATAAGGAAGATGCCTATCTGCTGAACATTGCCAACAAGCCCTTACGGTGCTATAGGCTCAGTGATGGCTTGCCTCTGAAGCTGAAGGAACGAACGACGTGTGAAGGTGACAGCAGTTGGCTCATCTCTCTTCCCCCTAGGCAAGAGGGTGTGATCGACCAGGTGATCTGTGTTGAGATCGAAGGCGATGTGGCGTTTGAACCTATCACAGGATAATACGGAACAAACCAAACACACTATAATAAGGAAATCATAATGAACAGTGCTGCCAATATTGTAACTGACGATACCTACGAATATCTCTCTGTCGAGCGGCCTGTTGCCGCTCCGCTTTACCAGACCTCCCTGTTTACCTACCCGAGTGTCGATGCTCTGCGACAGGGTCTCAAGGATGAGTCGATGACCCATCTCTACTCGCGGGGCAACAACCCTACTGTTGAGCAGGTTGAGGAGCGGATAGCTGCTTTGGAAGGGGGAGAGCAGGCCAAACTGTTCTCTGCAGGGGTATCTGCCATAGCAAGCAGTATCCTCTCTTGTGTACAGCAAGGTGACCACATTGTGTGCAGCAATGATTCCTATGTCTGGGCACAGTATATCTCCAGTACCTATCTTTCCCGGTTTGGTGTCAGTGTTACCTTTGTTGATGCGACTGACCTCGAAGCAGTGGAGCAGGCTATCAAGAAGAATACCAAGGTATTGTATCTTGAAAGCCCGGGTTCGATGCAACTGCGTGTACAGAACCTACCCAAGCTTGCCTCCTTGGCCAAGGCGTATAACCTGACCTCCATTGTAGACAACACCTGGGCAACTCCGCTGTATCAGAATCCCTTGGCAATGGGGATTGACCTGGTGGTTCACTCGGCCTCCAAGTACCTTGGTGGCCATAGTGACGTAATCGGTGGGGTAGTGGTAGGAAGCAAAGCCCTGGTAGGAAGGATCTTCAAGACGGAGTTCCTGCCCATAGGGCATGTACCCGATCCCTTCCAGGCCTGGCTGATTCAGCGTGGTATGAGGACCTTGCATGTGAGGCTTCCTTACCACTATTCCTCAGCCTTGCAAGTCTGTGACTACCTGTATGACTCGAAGAAGATTGCGAAGGTGAACTATCCTATGCACAAGAAGAGCCCGTGGTACTCCCTGGCAAGCGAACAGATGACTGGTGGCTGTGGCCTATTGTCGCTCGAGGTGCAGTCCAAGGATGTGCAGAAGATAGAGGAAGCTGTCAATCGACTGAAGATGTTTAGGATAGGGGTTAGCTGGGGTGGCTATGAGAGCCTGGTATTCCCAACTCTTGCAAGCAGTCCCAATACTCCTTCCTTGATACGACTGCATATAGGGCTGGAGGATCCCAAGAGTCTTATCGGTGATTTGGATCAGGCTTTTTCTGTGCTGTAGAAACGAGTAGAAGTAAAGAAAGAGAAGGACAAATATACATACAAAGAGAAAAAAGTAAGAGAATACCACCAGTAAGTAACAGGGCGGTGCCCTAGCCTTTACAGCTGAAGGTTTGATGATATTCTTGCTTGAGGAAAGTAGGATGCCTGTGGACAAGCGGCTCCTTTTGTAAGGATGGGGGTAGTCCTTTCTCTTGTAGAAGAAAGAAAACTTAGAAATAAGAGATTAGAGAACTGTAAGCAAAGAGCGATAAGAAGAAAACAAAGAGGACAGGGTATATGCTAATCAAGAGCCATGCGATGTATACCACCAGCAAGCCTTTTGCCCGCTGGTGGTGGTTTAGTGGAATGATCGCCCATGACCAGATTGATGAACAGCTAACTTGGTTTGCCAAGAATGGGTTTGGTGGTGTTGAAATAGCCTGGGTGTATCCCTATGAACACAAGAAGCCAAATGAAAGAAGCAAGCAAGAAGAAAGAAGCAAGCAAGAAGAGGGCCCGAAATTCCTTG
>CAZTXW010000141.1:0-3547 GCA_964617345.1 uncultured Sphaerochaeta sp.
CATGCGTAAGTTCTCAGAAGAGTATAGGAAATAGGAGCTAAAGATGAATTATTTTAATCGTGTTGCACGCCTTACCCCGACCAAGTTCTGGGTAAACAATGTAAGCCGAGAAGAGGCCACTATCGGCATAGAGGCAGGCGCATCCGGCTGTACCCAGAACCCTTCCTATGTATGGAAGATGCTGACCCATCCTACTGAGAAGAACTATGCCCGGCAAGTTCTCAAGGAGACCCTTTCAGAGAGTCAGGATGACAATGAGGTAGTCTGCATCCTGCAGCGTAAGCTTATCAAGGGGGTCTCTGACATCTTCATGCCTGTGTGGGAAAAGAGCCATGGAAAACATGGGTACGTAAGTATCCAGGGCGACCCCATCCATGAGGAGGACTTCCAGGTTATCCTCGATGAGGCTCGCAAGAACCGTGAGATGAACCCCAATATCATGATCAAGATCCCTGCGACCGAACCCGGTCTCAAGGCACTTGAGATCCTGCTCGCAGAAGATACTCCCATCAACGCAACTGAGGTCATGGGGGTGGACCAGGTTATCCAGCTTGGTGAGATCTACAACCGTGTGTTCCTCAAGACAGGAAGGAGACCGGTGATGTACTTCTCCCTGATCACCGGAATCTTCAACGAGTGGCTACGCAAGGATGTCCAGAAGAAAGGCATTGAGATCAATGCTGATGTCCTGCATCAGGCAGGAATGGTAGTGGCAAAGAAGGTTTACCAGCTGAACCACGACCGTGGCTATGGTATGGGCTTCATCTCAGGTGGCGCAAGGACCCTTGACGACTTCTACGAGATGGTCGGAGGTGATGTCTGTGTCACCATGAACTGGGTCGGTTCCTGTGACAAGCTCATCGAAGCTGACCTGCCGGTCGTCTCCCGCCTGTTCAATCCGGTCCAGCCGATGGTGCTCGACCAGTTGCAGGCCAAGCTTCCCCAGTTCAACCAGGCCTTCAATGAAGGGGGGCTGAGCGTTGAACAGTTCGAGGAGTACGGACCTGTCATGTACTTCCGCGACAGCTTCATCAAGGCATGGGTAAGTGCTGTGGAGATGGTTGCCCAGATGCGAAAGCAAGGTTGAAACCAAGCAAATAAGAAGCAGGCCATCAGCAAAACTGGTAGCCTGCTTCCTCATTAAAGGGAAGGGTAATGGATAAGACAGCAGTTGAGAGAATTCGAAATAACAAAAAGATTGTAGGCACAATGGTACGGATGATTCGCAATCCTTCTGTTGCAACCATAGCCAAGGCAGCAGGCCTCGATTTTATCATGTTGGATATGGAGCATGGCTCCTATTCAGTGGAGAGCGTAGAGGATATTGCCAAGGTTGCACGCCTATGTGGTGTAGGAATCTTTGCACGCATTCCCTCCCTCGACAGGGCCTATGTCTCCCGAGTTATGGATGCTGGCATACAGGCTGTTATGGTTCCCATGATAAGCAGTGCAGAAGAAGCAAGAAAGCTAGTGGGATGGGCAAGGTATGAACCCATCGGCAACAGGGGACTATCAAGCAATGGGGGTCTTACCGATTACCAGGGTATGGGAATGGATGCACCTTCATTTATGAAGAGCCAAAATCAGAAGACCCTTACCATTGCACAGATTGAGACGAAGCAAGCCATCGATTGCATCGATGAGATAGCTGCCGTAGAGGGCATTGATGTCCTCTTGATCGGGCCCAATGACCTCTCCATCTCCTTGGGCTTGCCAGGACAAACTCTCGATCCTCTGGTCCTGGAAGCGATCACGAAAGTCGCTGACAGTGCCGACCGGCACAACAAGATATTCTCTATCCATGGCAGTGATGCCTTGCTTGAGCTGTACAAGGATAGGATGCAGATGGTGATGACCAGCATAGACATTGATGTCCTGAGCCAAGGATTTTCCGCCCTGGCAAAGAGGTACAAATAAGGAAGGCATCTCATGTATACAGTTCTCTTACCAGGTGATATTGCAGAAGAGGGGAAGGCCTACCTACGAGATCGGGGCTATACCATTCGTATGGGCAGTGGAACAGACAAGGTTTCTCTGCTCAAAGATGTAGGGGAGGTCGATGCTATCCTGTTCCGCAATGAAGCCTATGATGCCCAAGTCCTCGAGGCAGCGAAGCAAGTCAAGGTCCTCAGCCGTCATGGGGTGGGTGTCGATAACATCGACTTCAGGAAGGCAGAGGAATTGGGTATCTGGGTGACCAATGGTCCTCTCTCAAATGCCAATACCGTTGCAGAGATGACTCTGGCTTTCATGCTTGCCTTGGCCAGGAAGTTGATACTGTTCAATAAGGCCGCCCATGCTGGTGATTTCGCCATCCGCACCAGGGATATCGGTATGGGACTTGCAGGCAAGACCCTTGCCCTTCTGGGATTGGGAAAGGTTGGTCGACTGGTTGCTGAGAAAGCCTATTATGGGCTTTCGATGCATGTAGTTGCGTATGACCCCTATACGAAGGATGAGGACTTCCCATCCTATGTTGAGAAAGTGGACTTATCCGATGATGTTTTTTTGTTAGGTGATTTTGTCTCCGTACATATTCCAGCAAACAAGAATACCAACAAAAGCATAACGAAAAAGCAGTTCTCCCTGATGAAAGAGAGTGCATACTTCATGAACCTTGCACGTGGAGAGCTCGTTGTTGAAGAGGACCTCATAGAGGCTCTCACCGCACATTGCATTGCAGGTGCTGCCTTGGATGTTCTTGCATGTGAACCGTTTGACAAGGATAATCCCTTGCTCACCATGGAGAATGTCCTGCTTACCCCACATATTGCATCCCACACAAGCGAATGTTTGGCTACGATGGCCCTGCATGCCGCACAAGGCATTGATGAGGTGCTTTCAGGAAAGAAACCCTCGTGGCCAGTGAACAATCCTGCGAGTCCGAGAATGGACCAGACCAAGAAGGAGAATAAATGAACTACCTAAATGCACAACAACTTGATGAACTTGCCGGCTTTGATACTCCAACGGTGTGCAATGCCCTTGAGAAATTCTCATTGAGAGCTAAGACAGAGGGCTTTACCTCCCCAATGATCAAATCAATATTCCCCGACCGCAAACCGGTGGTGGGGTATGCATGTACTGCAAAGATTTCTGCAAGGCAGAGTGGAACGAAAGCAAATGAAGAGACCCTGTACAAGTACTACCAAAGCCTTAAGGATTGTCCGATTCGACCTATTTCTGTCATTGAAGATATTGATGAGTCCAGTGTCGGCTCTTTCTGGGGAGAGGTGCAGACCACTGTCCACAAGGCTTTGGGATGTATGGCAGTGATTACCAACGGCGGTGTGCGTGACCTTGATGAAGCATATGCTCTAGGCTTCACCTACTTTGCCCAATCAATTTTGGTATCACATGCATACATCCATATGGAAGAGACAAACACTGTTGTAAAAATTGGAGGACTCACGGTCCACCCTGGAGACCTGCTGCACGCAGACAAGCATGGTGCAGTCCTGATCCCCTGTGAGGTTGCCCATCTGGTCGCTGATGCATGCCGTCAGATGCAGGAAGCTGAGATGCCGGTGCTCAATGGATGCCGTGC
>CAZTXW010000142.1:0-3528 GCA_964617345.1 uncultured Sphaerochaeta sp.
GTGTTTTGATTTTGCTAGGTCTGATGATTCTACAGAAGTTGAGCCTGATGATTGTGCTGACGGGGGGTGTCCCTCTCTCCCAACAGACTTATCGTGCATCTCTCATCTTTCACTCCCACAACATCTACTGGTTTTACTGCCTGCTGCTCCCATAGAGATCGAAGACCTTGAGGCTCTCCTTGAAAGTCTTGAGGGTGATCTTCTCCCGGGTCTTGAAGAGAACCATCTTCTGGGCAGTAGGGCGCACGTTGAAGAGATTGTCACTGAAGACACCCTTCATGGAACCTGCATCAAGGGCAACCTCAAAAGCGGGTGCCTTGCTGCTGAGGGTAACCGAGAAGCCTCCCTGTGCCTTCTCCACCTGCACATCCAGGCAAGGGTCAAGCAGGGCACAACGCTTGGGACGCTCAAGCAACATGACATCCTCAATATAGAGCTCTTCTGTTTCCAGCTTGACCGAGAGGAACATCGTCCTAGGGTCGATATTGGCCTTATCCAGAATGATGGTGCAGACATGTGTACTGCTTTGGCTTGGTATGTCCAGGACATATTTTTGTTTGGACACCTTCTCCCCGGTGAAGCGGTAGGTCTTTACCGAGACCTTTGCATTGGGAAGGGGCGTACTCTTGTCGTGTACCACATAGACTTCCACCTTTCCCCTCTCCTTCATGTACATGATGGGAAGAGTCGGGGCGTAGAACTGCCTGGCACTGTAGTGAAGCAGTTTCCACTTCCCCGTATAGTCGATGGAGGACCAGGAGGCTACCGGCCAGTTGTCATTGAGCTGCCAGTACAGCGTTCCCATACAGTGGGGACGCAGCGTCCTCCAGTATTCGATAGCTGTTTTCATGGCCATGGCCTGCTGGACCTGGGAGAGGTAGAGCATCTGCTCAAAGCCATGGGGGAAGCGGAAGTAGCGGCTGAAGTTCTCGATGATGATGGAGTTTCCCCGATCATTCTTCTGATGATGTTCCATCACCACACTGGTAAGGTTATGCTCTGAAGGGGGGGCATACTGCTCGACTGTGGAGAGGGAAGGGAAGCTCTGGTAGCCGAACTCACTGACAAATCTCGGGTTTATGGAATAATACTCCTCAAAGGGTTTTCCCTCATGCCAGACCGACCAGAAGTGCATATCCCCCTTATTGTCATTATGCCAGTTGTCCGAGTAGTCTCCAGGTCCTGCTGACGGGCTTGATGGCCACCACTGTCTGGTAGGATCGAGTTCCTGGATGACCCGCCCCACTGTACCTTCATTGAGGCGGTCATAGTCGATGACATACCTCCAGGGATTCTTTTTGGACTCCTCATACCAGCCTATGGCACCAAGGTCCTCATTGTTCCCACACCACAAGGCAATACTTGCATGGTCGCGTAGGCGGGGAATCTGATAGCGGAGTTCTGCCTCCACATTTGCAAGGAATTCCGGATTGGAGGGATACATGGAACAGCTGAACATGCAATCATGCCAGAGAAGTAGACCCTTTTCGTCACAGAGGTCATAAAAGTACTCCATCTCATAGAGACCACCACCCCAGATGCGCAACATGTTCATGTTTGCATCTATGCAGTTCTGCAGCAGCTGTTCGTATCGCTGCTCTGAAAGGCGGGAGAAGAGGGCATCAGAAGGGATCCAGTTGGCTCCCTTGGCAAAGATATCCCTTCCGTTGACTGAAAAAGTCATGCTCTTGCCACTGTTGTCCTCATCGTCCTCAGTCTTGACCTCAATGGTCCTGAAGCCGATGCGTTTTGTCAGGCTTTGGCCTCCGATGGCAAGATCCAGCGTATAGAGGGCTTGCTTGCCTTCACCTGCAGGCCACCAAAGCTCCACATCCTTGCACACCAGCGTAAAGGTAAGCTTGTTGAGCCCTGCCTTGAGATCGACATCCCCTCTCTGGCGTGCTTTGCCCAAGGTGGCGACACTTGTGAGCTTCTGCACCTTTGAAGAGTTGTAGATCACCGTGATGCGAGCCTGCCATGCTCCTTCCTCAAGCCTCTTCGTGTCAGTAACCACTGATTCGATGATGCCTTCATCAATAAACTGGAACTGTATCGGCTCATATACCCCAAAGCTCATGATGCAGGGACCCCAGTCCCATCCGCTATGGCACTGGGTCTTGCGAATCAGGTTACGGTGCTTGGCAGATACGGGGTATACAGAGTAGGGGATGGGATAGGGCAGCTTCTCTGCCTCCCTGATAGCCTCATTCTCAGCGCTGGTAAACTCCAGGCAGATAGTATTCTCCCCGACAACCAGAAAGGGCGTAAGGTCGAAACGGAACCTGCGGAACTGGTTGTTGCATGATCCTGCTTTCTTTGCATTGACCTTCACATCGATGATGGTGTCAGCCATGGTGAGGGTGATGACCGCCTGACCTGAAGAGAGTTGTTCATCCGTAACTGAAAAAGTCTTGCTCAGAACCCAGTCATGCTGGCCAACCCACTGGATGTCCAGCTCATTGGTTCCCCAATAGGGATCAGCTATGAGTCCCTCTTGCAGAAGGGCTGAATGGATATCACCTGGAAGGGTGCAGGGAACTGAGGGTTTCCGTAGGAAATATGTACAATAGGGTGCGACTGCCTTGCTGTCTTTTGGAGAGAGGGCCCACTGCCCGTTGAGATTGATAGTATGCATGCATGATCCTCCTTGAAGCAGTATAGCACAGCAGGGAATCTCTGGCTTCGGAAGTTGCGTATTGCGGCTCATCTTTTGTTGCGATAGACTTGAAGAAAAAAGGTGAGCAAACAATGCATACAAATCTATTCAGAAAGCTACTACAAGAGAACAGACCTTCCATGGGAACTCGAATCCTCAGCACCTGGCCCTATATAGTAGAGGCCGTAGGGGCGAGTGGTCAGTTTGACTATATTGAGTTTGTTGCAGAATATGCCCCCTTCACAGATGCAGATTTGGAGAATATTGTCAGGGCAGCAGAACTACACCATATCTCCTCCATGATAAAGATAGATTTCCAGAACAGGTTCTATATTGCACAGCGGGGACTGGCTGCAGGGTTCCAGAGCATACTCTTCACCGACCACAAGAGCGCTGAAGAGGTACGCCAGTCCATAACAGCCATCAGAGCCGATACCCCACAGGACAAGGGACGCTTCGGAAAGCCTACCCGTCGTTTCATAGGATTCGAGCCGGGTCTGAGCCAGATGGACTATGCTGCCATGGTGCGCCAGACTGTGGTGGCCATCATGATCGAGAAACGCCAGGCCTTTGAGGAACTGGAGGAGATCTGCTCCATTGAAGGGGTTGATATGGTGCAGTTCGGGCCTTCTGACTTTGCCATGAACAGCGGATGGAACGTTTCGGAGCATAGGGCTGAGCTCAGGGATGTAGAGAAACGCATGATAGAGATCGCCCTGGAGAAGGGTGTTGAACCCAGGTGCGAGATTAATCGAGCGGAGGAAGCAAAACCCTACATGGCCCTGGGAGTGAAACACTTCTGCCTGGGTGATGAACTGCGAAACAATATGGTCTATTGGAATACGGAAGGAAAGGCCTTGCGGGATATTGTG
>CAZTXW010000143.1:0-3520 GCA_964617345.1 uncultured Sphaerochaeta sp.
CAGAACGAATCATACGGATTGAAACTGTTTAAGTCAAGTGCCAATAGGGATTTTTTACTGTTTACTGAAGGGTTAGCCTCAATATACTGCTTCCACCCGTAGAGAAAAGCAAAGTGGCAAATTGAGCCTTGACCTTGGAAGATGAAGAACTGTATTGTTTGCATATAAAAGTAGTTATGTGATGCCAAGAACTACCTCCCCCTGGAAGTAGTTTTTTTCAGCAGCTGATCAGGAGGCTATGGATGGAATTGATTCATAAACTGAAGGAAGTTGGTTCTTCAGTTATTCCCATCACCATTATAGTTACGATCTTACATTTCTTTGTCTCCCCACTTGGCGGTGGCCAGTTAGTCTCCTTCTTCATAGGAGCTGCCTTGGTAATTGCAGGACTCGCCATCTTCTTGGTGGGTACGGAGGTGGGTCTGCTCCCCATAGGGGAGAAGATAGGCTCGACAGTCACAGCCAAGAAGAATCTGCCCCTATTGCTGGGAACAGGCCTTGTTGTTGGCTTTGTCATCACTTTTGCGGAACCTGACATCAGTGTGCTGGCCTCCCAGGTAGCCAGTGTAAACTCCAGCATCAACGCAACTGTTCTCATCGCCCTCATTGCGGTCGGCTTGGGCTTTTTTGTCTCCATAGCCTTTCTCAGGGTCATATTCAAGCTATCATTGAAATGGATGTTTGTAATCTTCTACGTCTTGCTCTTTGTCCTGGCCATCTTTTCCGACCCAGCCTTGGTTCCCGTTGCATTCGACAGCGGCGGAGCCACTACAGGACCCATGGCAACCCCCTTTATCATGGCACTTGGCATAGGCGTTGCCAGGGTCCAGAAGAAGCAGGAAGAGGCCGACAACTTTGGCTTTCTCGCCTTTGCCTCCATCGGTCCCATCCTTGCGGTCTTGCTGTTGGGGATAAGCAACCCCAATAGTGAGGGCTCTGCAGCCCAAGGGATGGATCTTCTGTATGAGTCGGGCAACTTCATCCCCCTCTTCTTTGAGATGGGACAGGATGTGCTTTTCTCTTTGCTGCCTCTCCTATGTATATTTGCCTTGTATCAGATCTTCCTGGTAAAGATGCCAGCCAGGCAGGTTGGGCGTATGATAGTCGGTATCATCTATGCCTTCATTGGCCTTGTCCTCTTCTTTGCCGGAGCCCATGGAGGCTTCATGCCTGTAGGTTTTGCCCTAGGAGAAGGATTGGGTTCTCTTTCCTCCAATGTCCTCATCATTGTAGGTATTCTCTTTGGTGCGGTTGCAGTCATTGCCGAACCTGCTGTATGGGTCCTGGTCGAACAGGTTGAGGACATCAGCCGAGGACATATCCGCAAACCCATCATGCTCATCGCCATGGCCCTTGGAGTTGGTGTTTCAGTTGGACTGTCCATGATCCGTATCGTAACGGGAATCTCCATCTGGTATTTTCTGGTCCCTTCCTATGCCCTCTCATTGCTGCTTCTCAAGAACACCCCTATCCTTTTCTCCGCCATGGCATTTGACAGTGGGGGGGTGGCATCGGGGCCTATGAGTTCGACGTTTATCCTCTCCTTTGCCATTGGGGCTTCTGTGGGGCAGGGAGGTAATCCTGCAACTGATGCATTCGGGGTCGTGGCCTTTGTGGCAATGTCACCTTTGGTCACCATCCAGCTGTTGGGCTTGCTCTACAGGAGAAAACAGGAAAATATAGAGAAGAAAGGAGCTGAAGCATGAAAAGCACCCTAATACTTTCCATTGTAGGAAGAGGAGAGGCTGAAAAGCTCATGAGTATTGTGAAAAAGGCAGGTAGCCCGGGAGGAACCATCCTCAGGGGCAGGGGGACTGCAACCAGTACCCTGATGTCCCTGCTGTGCTTGAGTGATACCCGTAAGGAGATTCTCATTACCTTGGTATTTGAAGAGCAGTACGATGCTGTATTCGAAGCGATACGCAGTGCAAAACATATACACGGGCTCTGTGCAACAATCTCCAGCAAGAGAAGTTATGTGAACAGGGCCTTGCGAACAACAGAAGGAGAGCGAACCATGAATAGCGATTGGGAGTTGATTCAGGTGATCTGCAACAGCGGCTATGCTGATGATGTCATGGATGTCGCCAGAAAGGCGGGAGCCGGTGGTGGTACCATTGTCGATGGCAGGGGTACCAGCAAACCGGATGACCTTAAGTTTTTCGGGGCGAGCCTGGTTCCAGAAAAGGAGCTGCTGCTTATCCTTGTGGAGAGTGAGAAATCGGAAAAGGTCCTCAGTGCCATAACAGCCATTCCCTTCCTGCAGCAGGAGGGCAACGGGATTGCCTTCACCATGCCTGTCGATCGATTTGTCCAGTTTGGAAACAAGAAAACCTGCGAATAAGTGTGTTCACTATGATGAACTTACGTGTTAATATAATAACAATTTGTTAAAAAAGATACAATTTTGTTTAAAAGTATTGAATTTCTTCTAGAAAACCAGTAATGTTCAACTACTTTAGTGGAATTAATAACGGATAGGTATCCGATTGGGAGAAATTCAGATGGACAAGAAAATACAAGTAGCAGTAATGGGCGCAACAGGGGCTGTAGGTCAGGTCTTCATGTGGATGCTTTCAAACCACCCTTGGTTTGAAGTGGCATATGCCACTGCATCAGCATCACGTGTAGGACTCAAATACGCTTCAACAGTCCACTGGGTCATGCCCTTTGAGATGCCTGCAAATATCCGTGATATCGAGGTGAAGGAGTTTAACTTCGCAGCAATGAAGGAAGCAGGGGTCTCCATCGTTTTCTCTGCTCTTCCTGCAGAAGTTGCCCGTGAGGCAGAACCTCAGCTGAGGGACAATGGATTTTATATCTTCTCCAATGCTGCGGCAATGCGGTACGACAGTAATGTTCCCGTTCTCATCCCAGAGGCTAACCTCGAGACCCTCGACCTGATCAAGGAGCAGGGGTATCCTGAAAAGGGATTTGTCGTGACCAACGCCAACTGTGTAACCACTGGTTTGGCCATGGCCATTGCCCCCTTGAAGAAGTATGGGATCAAGGGCATCACGCTGCACAGCTACCAGAGTGTAAGTGGAGCAGGATATCCGGGACTCTCCTCCTTTGACATCACAGACAACTGTATCCCCTTCATCAAGGGTGAAGAAGAGAAGATTGAGAAGGAGATCAAGAAGATCCTCTCCATCGATCCTGAGGTCTACGCCTTCACCGTCCGTGTACCCGTCATGTTCGGCCACCTGGAGGCTGTCTGGCTGGATCTTGAGCAGGATGTCGAGGTTGAGGATATCATCAAGGATTGGAATGACTTCAAGATTGTATGTAATCTTCCTTCCACCCCTGAGCAACCTGTGGAGTATGGCTCTGACCCCACATTCCCCCAGCCCAAATATGCTTTCTGGGGAAATCCCAACGGGATGGTAGTCTATACCGGACGCCTCAAGAAGAAGCATGGAAAGATTGGCTTCCTCCTGCTGGTAAACAATATCGTCAAGGGTGCAGCCGGTGGTTCCATCCAGAACGCAGAGGCCTTCGTAACGCGTTTCAATCTGAT
>CAZTXW010000144.1:0-3459 GCA_964617345.1 uncultured Sphaerochaeta sp.
AATACTCTTTTCGTTCCTTACCAAACAAAGAAAAAAAGCGCTCAAACACCTCAGGCATAAGATACCACGAGGGTCCCAGGTCAAAGGTATACCCTTCAGTTTTCCATGCTCATGCACGACCGCCAAGGCTATCGAGTTTTTCTACCAGCGTTACATCCCACCCTGATTGGGCAAGAAGAGCTGCACAACTCAATCCTCCAAAACCACCACCTATAACTACAGCTTTTTTCTTCATAAACAGTAGAATACTCTAAATAGGAATACATTTCAATAACAATATGCTACTCTATGAGCTATAAAAGGAGCAAATGCATATGAATCTATATCTCCTCATTATCGTGTTGGTAGTTGCAGGCCCCCTGCTCCTTTCCTTCAACAAGAAAGTCGCTTTTTACAAGAAATGGAAACAACTTGCCCTTTCAATGCTTCCGGTCAGCGCAATCTACATTTTCTGGGATGTGCTGGCCACAGCCAACGGTCATTGGAGCTTCTCCCTCACCTACAGTGGGGGCTGGAAACTATTCGGCCTGCCCTTGGGAGAGTGGCTCTTCTTCTTTGTTGTCCCCTACGCCTGCATCTTCATCTACGAGGTGGTGAAAGCCTACTTCCCGCAGAAAACATCAACCAATGCTTTTCAAGCACGACTGTGGGGAGCCCTTACAAGCATCCTCAGCATTATCCTGGCGGTGGTGTTCAGGGACCAGGCATACACAGTGCTTGCCCTCCTCTCACTTGCTCTGTGGATAACGGTGACCTTGCTGATCGGCCTCCCACTCCTTCTCCAAAGCTGTACGCTCTGGTATATGCTCCTTTCTGCTGTTGCATTTCTTTTGGTCAACGGGTTCCTCACAGGCATTCCGATAGTTCTCTATAATCCTGAAGCCATATGGGGTATCAGGATCATCACCATCCCCCTGGAGGATCTCTTCTACAACATCGGCATGCTGGGATTTTTCCTACTCAGCTATGAGAAGGCGGGAGCCTTGTTGCAACGAAAGGGGAAGAGCCATGCATCCTGATACTGTGCACATCATCGGAGGCGGGTTCGGCGGCTTGGCAGCTGCCATAACCTTAGCAAGCAAGGCTCGCCCTGTTGTGCTGCATGAGAAGCAGGCACAGCTGGGAGGCAAGGCCAATACAAGGACGATCGGACCTTTCCGCTTCGATACAGGCCCTTCATTGCTCACGATGATACCAGTTTTTAAGGAGTTGTTTGCTCAAGCGGGAAAGAATATCGAAGAGTACATTCCTATCGTGGAGCTTTCACCTATAACCCACTATTGGTTTGCAGATGGTAAGCACTTCTCCAGTGACCGCCTGGAACGTTTCATTCCGACCTTGAGCGAACATCTTGATGTCACACAAGAGGAGCTTTCCACCTACTTTACCTACTCCAAGCAAATCTGGGACCTTACCCACTCCATTTTCCTGGAACAATCATTGCATTCATGGAAAACATATGCATCACGAAAAACATTGCATTCCCTGCTACACATAGGCTCGATCGACCCCTTGCGAAGCATGCATGCAGCCAATGCTTCCTATTTTCGTGACCCCCGCATGGTGCAATTGCTTGACCGGTACGCCACCTATAATGGATCGGATCCTTACCAGGCCCCGGCGACCCTCAATACCATTGCCTATGTTGAACATGGGCTTGGTGGCTTTGGCGTTAAAAATGGCATCTATGGCATCATTATGGGATTGGAGAAACTGGCAGAGGAATTGGGTGTGGAGATAAGAAGGCAATCGAAGGTGAGCTCTATCCGGTATGACAGGAACAGAAGGATTACCGGCTTGGTTGCCAACAACAAGGAAATACCTACCCAGTACGTCATCAACAACACTGACGTTTCTACGCTCTATAGAGACCTGTTGCAGGACAGAGAAGCCCCGTTGGCAAAACGGTACCGCAACATGACGCCTTCCTCATCGGCTTTGGTCTATTACTGGGGTATGGATCGCAGCTTCTTCGAACTTGGACTGCACAACATCTTTTTCAGCTCCGATTACCGCAAGGAATTTGACGCCATCCACAGGCAAAAACGGGTGCCTGAAGATCCTACCATCTATATCAACATCACCAGCAAGATCACACCAACCGATGCCCCAGAAGGACAGGAGAACTGGTTTGTCCTGGTCAATGCCCCACCTCACGACGGACGCTCGTGGGAGAAGGATCTTGCTGCAACCCAACAAAAGATAATCGACAGGCTCTCCCAAATAGTGCACATACCCCTTCAGGACCATATTGTAGCAGAAGCCCATATGACCCCCACCGACATCGAGGAGCAAACGGGCAGTTTTCGTGGCAGTCTCTATGGAATTTCATCAAACACCACGATGGCGGCATTTCTTCGCCATCCCAATGTTTCGAGACGGTACCCGGGGTTATATCTCTGTGGTGGCAGTGTACACCCTGGGGGAGGCATGCCTTTGGCTACCCTTTCAGGGGTGATTGCAGCACGTGCAATATTGGGAGGCTGAGATGGGAATCCTTATCGCTTGCAGTGTCATCGGAGTGTGGGCCATCCATTTGGTGTGGACACTGACCCTTCCTGTCCTGGATTTCTCCTCCCCAGCCCTCTACCTTCATGTACTCCTGCAAGGGTATCTGTATACGGGACTGTTCATCACTGCCCATGACAGCATGCATGGATCTGTGAGTAGGAACCGTAGGGTCAACCGTTTCTTCGGACAGCTCTGCTTCTGGCTGTTTGCGGCCTTTCCCTATCAGAAGATGTTTGTAAAGCATATGGGACACCACCATCACCCAGGAACTGAAAAGGATCCCGACTTCTCTCGTCATCAGGATCCGCTTCGGTGGTTCCTTGCCTTCTTCTTTTCCTATATCACTGCACTACAAATCGTAACAATGGCACTTTTGTATAACTTCATGCACTTTGTGTTCACCATTGCCCATACACATCTCATACTGTTTTGGGTGCTGCCAGCCTTCCTGGGAACATTCCAGCTCTTTTACTTTGGTACCTATATGCCCCACAGACTGCCCCATACAGCAGAAATGGCACCGCACAGATCAAGGACACAAAAACGCAATCATCTTGCTGCAATGCTTTCCTGTTGGTTTTTCGGCTACCATTGGGAACACCATGAGTATCCGAATGTACCATGGTGGCTCCTGCATACAAAAAAAGGAGCCAATACTCCTATCCAATCTCCACCTGCTGCAGTGATCCAGTAGGTGGAGCAATGGTCCTCCACACCATCATCTTCTGGGTACAGACGATCAGAGAGCTATCTCTTCATCAAGAAATGACTCCATCTCCTCTTCACCAACCTCAACAGGTTTCCCCTTGCTCTCGGGCTTGAACTCCACGTGTTCGGCCACCACAACAATCTTCTCCCGGTTGCCCCCGTCCTTGTCTTCCCAACGCTCCTGTCGCAGGCGCCCCACGACACGAACACCCCGCCCTTTCTTCAGGTAATTGAGGCATC
>CAZTXW010000145.1:0-3385 GCA_964617345.1 uncultured Sphaerochaeta sp.
AGGCATTGATGCCAAGCGTTGCTTCAGTCAGCTTGATGGTAATGGCCGAAGCGAAGTATCCGACAAGCATAAGACCTTCAAGGCCTATGTTCGTCACACCGCTTCGTTCACTGTACAGCCCTCCCAGGGAGGTGACCAGCATGGGAATGGTATACGCTATTGCGTAGGGAAAGATCTGTGTAAGGGTTACCCACATATTATTTCACCTCCTTGTTTGTTTCAGCATCAATGGCTGCCTGTTCCTGCCTATCTTCCTTGTCTCTTCTGATCCTCTTGAACAGGGCCTCCCAGACACGCTTGAACAGGACACTGGTTGCAGTAAAGTAGATGATCACCGCTATGATGGTATCGGCAATCTCCGGAGGGACTTTGGTCATGGCGTTCATGAACCCCTTGCCCGACTGCAGGATGCCAAAGAAAAGCGAGCTGAAGAATACCCCCAGGGGGTTGCTCGCTCCTAGCAGGGCGACAGCAATACCGTCAAAGCCCTGGGAAGGAAGCACACCGATCTGCATGTTGCGCGAGTATCCGGTGTAGAAGGTGAGACCTGCAAGTCCTGCAAGCCCCCCTGCGATCATCATGGAGAGGATCACATTCTTATTGACCTTGATACCTGCATACTCAGCACAATCCCGGTTCGACCCTACTGCCTTCAGCTCAAAGCCCAGTGTTGTCTTGTCGAGGATGAACTTGATGATGATCACCGCCGCTATGGCCACAAAGAATCCCAGATTCATGTAGGACCCCCTGAAAAGCTTTGTTAGCCAAGGGGAACGCAGAGTCTGGGTAAGGGCAATGCTTGCACTCTCGGTCTCAAGCGAAGGTCCCTTCAAGTAGGCAGGGACAAAGTAGTAGACCGACCAGTAGGCAATCCAGTTCATCATGATGGTTGCAACAACCTCATGGACATTGAACTTTGCCTTGAGGAATCCAGGAATGATACCCCATACAGCTCCTCCCAGCAGAGCCGAGAGAATCAGCACCGCTAGGTAGAGAGGACGGGGAAGAACGATGTGGTGTGCTACCAAGGTAGCACACAATCCGCCCACCAGCATCTGACCCGATGCCCCGATATTGAACAGGCCGGTTCTGAAGGCAAACGCAACAGAGAGACCTACCAACATGAGGTTTGTTGCAGTTGCCAGCGTATTTCCGACCCGCTCGATGTTCATCAAGCCTCCACGGAACAGATACCAAAACCCTGTGAAAGGGTTGCTGCCTATCGCCGCCATCAGGATAGCGCCTGCCAAAAGCCCCAGCAGGACTGCACTGACAGCAATGAGGAAGGCATTGCTTTTCATCTCTTTGTTTTCCAGATCACTCATCGTGCACCTTCCTTCTGCTTTACGCCTGCCATCATCAGACCGATGGACTGCTCATCAGCATCTTCGGTCTTCACCACGTCTATGATCTCCCCCGAATACATGACCGCTATCCTATCGGAGAGGTTGAAGATCTCATCCAGTTCAAAGGATACCAGAAGCACTGCATGGCCCTTGTCACGGTGTGCTATCAGTTGGGAGTGGATATATTCGATTGCACCGACATCCAGGCCTCTGGTGGGCTGTACTGCAATGAGCAGCTCCGGATCCGACACAACTTCACGCCCCACAATGAGCTTCTGCTGGTTTCCTCCCGAAAGCTTTCCGGCAAGGGAGTAGATTCCTTCTCCACTTCGTACATCAAACTGGGTCACCACATCCTGGGCATACTGCTGCAAATAGTCAGCATCTAGGATTCCTCGCTTGCTGAAGGGGGGGTGGTAGAACTCCTTGATCGCGATATTGTTGAAGAGTGAACTCTCCATGACAAGCCCACGCTTTTGCCTGTCTTCGGGGATATGCCCCAGCCCTACCTCATTGCGTTTTCGTACGGAGGCATTGGTGATGTCATTGCCATCGAGGACGATGGTCCCACCCTGTACGGGTCGCAGGCCGGTTATCGCTTCGATAAGCTCAGTCTGGCCATTGCCATCGACACCGGCTATTCCAACGATTTCCCCGCTCTTGACCGAAAGGTTGATCCCCTTGACTCCAAGCATCTTCTTGTTGTTCATGACCTCCAGGTCGTAGAGTTCGAGGATGACCCTGCCGATCTGTGCAGGCTTCTTATCGACAGAAAAATTCACAGGACGACCGACCATCATGGATGCCATCTTCTCCTGTGAAGTCTTGTTCACATCCACCACCCCGACAAGCTTGCCACGTCTGATGATGGTGCACCGGTCTGCCACTGCCTTGATCTCATTGAGCTTGTGGGTGATGAGGATGACCGACTTGCCCTCTGCAACCAGGTTACGCATGATCTGCATAAGGTCGATGATCTCCTGAGGGGTAAGGACTGCAGTCGGTTCGTCAAGTATGAGTATCTCAGCATCGCGGTAGAGCATCTTCAATATCTCTACGCGCTGTTGCATACCGACGGTAATGTCTTCGATTCTCATGTCAGGATCGATGTTCAGCCCATATCTTTCAGAGAGGGCCTTGATGGTCTTCGAAGCTGACTTTCGGTCAAGAAAGAATTTTCCTTCCTTGCCGAGGATGATGTTCTCTGTAACTGTATAGTTGTGTACCAGCTGGAAGTGCTGGTGAACCATCCCGATACCAAGGTCATTGGCATCATTGGGGCTGTTGATGGTCACTTCCTTTCCCCTGACAATAATCTGCCCCTTGTCGGGATGGTACAAACCGAAAAGGATGCTCATCAAGGTGGATTTTCCCGCACCATTCTCTCCGAGAATAGCATGAATTTCCCCTTGCTCTACCTGCAAGGTGATATCGTCATTAGCAACAATACCGGGAAACTCCTTACGGATGTTTAGCATTTCAATAACATGACTCATTGGTGAACTCCCTATGAGGACACGCAGTGCGTGTAGTGTAAGATTGGGCCATACTAGCACACAAGGGCCACCTTTGTGCGGTGACCCTTGTACTTAGGACTGAGAACGAACCTTATTTGAAAAGGCCGTCTTTGGAAGCAGCAACCTTGACTTCACCACTCTTGAGCTTGGCATAGATCTTGGCAACTTCATCTGTGACGCTCTTGGAGAGGTTGGGGTTCTTTACAGGGATTCCAACACCATCGTTGGTTGCATCAAGGTGGAGGACTTGTCCGCCTGGGAACTCACCGTTGAGCTCGGCCTTGATCATATCATAGGAAGCACGGTCGAGGTACTTCATGGCAGAGGTGAGGATGACGGACTTTCCACCAGCACTCATCAGACCCTCAGGATACTGGTCAACATCAACGCCGATGACCCAGACGTCCTGTCCTGCAGCCACACGGTTCTTGGCTTCGTTGATAACACCAACACCAACACCACCAGCTGCTGCGAAGATGACCTTCACACCCTTGTCATACATGGATGCTGCAATCTGCTGAC
>CAZTXW010000146.1:0-3385 GCA_964617345.1 uncultured Sphaerochaeta sp.
ATCGGGCGTTTGGGAAATGGTACCCATCTCGATGATGGTATCTATATCCTTATCAAGGAGATTATCGACAACAGCGTTGACGAGTTCATTATGGGATTCGGAAACAAGGTTGTCGTGAGGGTAAAGGACAAGAGCGTATCTGTACGGGACTATGGCCGGGGTATTCCCCTGGGCAAGGTCGTCGATTGTGTCTCGGTCATCAACACCGGGGCGAAATACAGTTCAGAGGTGTTCCAATTCTCCGTCGGCCTGAACGGGGTGGGTACGAAGGCTGTCAACGCCTTGTCCTCCCAGTTTACCGTAACGGCCTTCCGAGACGGCTCTTACGCCTCCGCTACCTTCAGCAAGGGAGTGCTGATCTCCGAAAGGAAGGGTAAGGCCCCTGAGGAAGACGGGACCATGGTCAGTTTCACCCCCGATGCCGAACTGTTTGGAGAATATGCCTTCAATGAGGATTTTTTGGTAACCCGCATCTGGAGTTATGCATATCTGAATACCGGTCTTTCCATCAACTTCAACAACAAGGTTTTCAAATCCGCCCATGGGCTTCTTGACCTTTTGGATAAGGAGGTTGGCAATGAGGGGCTGTACACATCCATCCACCACCAGGGCAAGCAACTTGAATTTGCCTTTACCCATGTGGTGGGATCCTATGGGGAGAACTATTTCAGCTATGTAAATGGTCAGCATACCACCGATGGGGGGACTCACCAGGCTGCATTCAAGGAGGGGATCCTCAAGGGTATCAACGAGTTCTATAAGAAGAACTGGGCCCCCCAGGATGTTCGTGACGGCATTATCGGGGCAATTGCCATCAAGGTGCAGGAGCCTGTATTCGAGTCGCAGACTAAGAACAAGCTGAGCAATACGGAGATTCGGTCGTGGATTGTAGCTGAGGTAAAGGATGCCATCGTTGACTTCCTGTTGAAGAATTCTGATGAAGCTGCAAAGCTGAATGAGAAGATCATGCAAAATGAGAAGCTCCGCAAGGAGCTCAATGAGGTAAAGAAGAGTGCCCGGGCCTCAGCGAAGAAGGTCTCGCTGAATATCCCCAAGCTGAAGGACTGCAAGTATCACCTGAACCAGAGCTCCTCCCATCGCGATCAATGTGAGCGGTCGGTAATCTTCCTCACCGAGGGAGACTCCGCTTCGGGGACCATCACCAAGACACGCGACGTGATGACCCAGGCTGTCTTCAGCCTGAGGGGGAAGATCCTCAACGTCTATGGAAGGAAACGCACAGAGATATATAAAAATGCCGAGCTATACAATATGATGGTTGCCTTGGGCATCGAAAATGGCGTTGAGGGGCTTCGCTACGGCAAGGTCATCATCGCCACCGATGCTGATACCGACGGCTTTCATATCCGCAACCTCCTGATGACCTATTTTCTCACCTACTTTGAGGATTTGGTGCTTGCCGGCAGGCTCTATATCCTGGAGACTCCCCTGTTCAGGGTGCGTAACAAGAAGCAGACAGTATACTGCTACAACGAGAAGCAGCGTGATGATGCTGTGGCCCAGATCAAGGGCAGCGAGATCACCCGGTTCAAGGGGCTTGGCGAGATAGACCCCAAGGAGTTCGGACAGTTCATCGGTGAGGACATACGTCTGGTTCCCGTTTCGATAGTGGGGATGCAATCGATGCACAAGACCCTGGAGTTCTACATGGGTAGCAACACCCCCCAGAGAAGGGAGTTCATTATGGAGAATCTTATCTGATGACGCAGGCACAATCTGTTTTTCGACAAAATTTCCTTGAGTACGCTTCATATGTTATAAAGGAACGGGCCATTCCCGATCTCTCCGACGGCTTCAAGCCGGTACAGAGGCGTATCATGCATACGCTTTTTGAGATGGATGACGGCAAGTTCCATAAGGTGGCCAATGTGGTTGGTTGGGCGATGCGCTACCACCCCCATGGCGACTCCTCCATCTATGAGGCCTTGGTAAATCTGGCCAACTTTGACCTGTTCATTGAGAGGCAGGGAAACTTCGGTAACTTCATGACCGGTGACAGCGCAGCTGCGGCCAGGTACATAGAGTGCCGCCTGCTCCCTTTTGCCAAGAGGGTCCTGTACAATCCCGAGCTTACAGCCTTCACCGATTCCTATGACGGGCGCAACAGCGAGCCTGTCTCGTTTCCTGCCAAGATTCCTGTAGTCATCATCCAAGGTGTCATGGGTATTGCGGTAGGGATGAGTACCTCAATCCTTCCGCACAATGCGTTGGAAGTGCTCGATGCCATGGCTGCAAGGCTGAAGGGTGAGAGCTATACCCTCTATCCTGATTTCCCCGGAGGTGGCGTCGTTGATGTGGCCGAGTATAACGACGGAAGGGGTTCCGTCTCCATCCGTGCAAAGCTCAACGCTTCCGATCCAAAGAAAATTATCATCGAGGAGTTGCCCTTTGGGGTTACCAGTGAGGCTATGATCCACTCGGTGGAGGAAGCTGCAAAGAAGGGTCGTATCAAGATCAGTTCGATCAACGACTATACCTCAGACAGGGTGAATATTGAGATCAATCTCGCTCGGAATACCTATTCACAGGATATCGTCGATGCCCTGTATGCCTTTACTGTCTGTGAGACGAAGGTCTCGGTGAACCCACTGGTGATCAGGGAGAACATCCCCACCATCATGGGTATCAGTGAGATCCTGGATTACCATGCACAGAACCTGCTTGTTATCCTGAAAGCTGAGCTGGAGCTGGAGAAGGGGCATCTGTTGGACAAGTTGCATGCCCGAACCCTTGAGCGAATCTTCGTTGAGGAGCGCATCTATAAGAGAATAGAGCAGAAGAAGAGCGCCTCGGATGTCATCAAGGCGGTATTCACCGGCTTCAAGCCCTTTGCAGAGCAGCTTCTCAGGCCCCTTGTCGATGAGGATGTCGATCGCCTTCTGAAGATTCCCATCAGGCGTATCTCGCTCTTTGATATCGAGAAGAACCGCCATGAGATGGATGAGATCAACGCCTTGCTTGAGGAGATCGAGTACAAGCTTGCCAATCCGGTGGAGTACGCCCTCTCCTACCTTGGCGAACTGAAGGGAATGCTTGGACTTGAGGAGCATACGAGAAAGACTCGGATAAAGACGTTTGAGACGATTGATGTAAAGGAAGTGGCTGAGAGGAACCTAGCCATTAAGTATGACACGTCCAACGGGTACCTGGGCTATGGGGTAAAGACAGGCACTACCCAGCTTGAGGTGAATGCCTTCGACCGGGTGCTCATCATCCGCAAGGATGGTACCTACCAGGTCATTGATGCTCCTGAGAAGGAGTTCGTGGGCAAGGGAATGCTCTACTGTGGGTTTGCTGACAAGAGCGAACTTGAGAAGATAGTCTTTACCGTGCTCTATCAGGAGACGACCTACAAGTATCTTTT
>CAZTXW010000147.1:0-3374 GCA_964617345.1 uncultured Sphaerochaeta sp.
GTTGTCAGCGGCAGTGATAGTGAATACCTCGTTGGTAGTCCCAGAAGCATCGATGACCTGTGAGCTCAGAGGAGAATTCCAGTTGTCTACGGCATTGGCAAACACATATACCATCATTTGCAGATCATCCTGGAGCTTGCTGAGGGTGAAGGTGTAGGTATAGCCTTTTTGTAGCCTGATCTTCCAATAGTCCTTATCCCCTGCCGGAAAGATCTCTCCCTCCGCAAACTCATGGGAAAGGTAGAGAGCTGTGTCGGCTGTATCATTTGGTTCTTTCTCAACCAAAATTGCTGGGTCACAGTTCACGAAGAGCACCAGGGCCATGCAACCGACCAAGACCAAGGGAAGCCGTTTGATCACCTGCATATAGTTGACTCCTTTTAGCTAAAGTATCTTACACAATTCTTGATTTGTCATCGGATATGGACAGGTACGATGGAAAGAAAAACCACTTTTCTCCAGAGGTGTATCTGAACACCTAGCACCCAACGGCATGTACCATCCTCGATTACCTACTCATCCTTGATCCTCAGCAGCCTCGCATTGATGGCGACTATGATGGTGCTCAGGGACATCAGGGCAGCCCCTAGGGCTGGGCTTATGACAATCCCCTGGTTGTAGAGCACTCCTGCGGCCAGGGGTAGGGCAAAGGCATTGTAGGCTGTTGCCCAGATGAGGTTCTGCACTATCTTGGAGTAGGTCGCCTTAGCAAGCCTGAGCAGGTTCACTATGTCCAGGGGGTTGCTCTTCACCAGGATGATGTCGGCAGTCTCGATGGCCACATCGGTTCCTGCCCCGATTGCAATGCCGAGGTCTGCTGCAGCCAGGGAAGGGGCGTCGTTCACCCCGTCTCCGATCATGGCGACACGTTTGCCGTCTTTCATGAGGGTCTGTATCTTCTCCGATTTGTCCTGGGGCAGCACTTCTGCTATGACGGTGTCTATGCCCACCTTTTCCCCGACATAGGAGGCAACCCTCTGGTTGTCCCCAGTCAGCATGATGGTTTCGATTCCCATGGCCTGTATGGTTGAGATGGCTTGCTGGGCATTGTCATGCAACTGGTCGGCCAGGGCTATGGAGCCCAGGAGAGTGTGGTCCTCCAGGACGAATACAACGGTCTTTCCCTGTTTTGCCAGCTTTTCATAGGTTTCTTCATCAAAAGCAATCTTTTCAGCCTTCATGTAGCCAGGACTGACCACATGGATCTGTTTCCCGTCAACGATTGCCTGTAGGCCTTTTCCAGGCAGGCTCTTGTAGTCGGATACTTTGCTTGCCTTGAGGGAAAGCTCCTCTCCCTTGCTGACAATGCCTTGGGCTATCGGGTGCTCGCTGTTTGTCTCTACCGAGTAGGCTAGGGTGAGCAGTTGCTCCTCGCTTATCTCGATGGGGTGTATGTCGGTAACCCCGAACTCCCCTTTGGTGAGGGTCCCTGTCTTGTCAAAGACAATGGCATCCAGGTTCCGTGCCTCCTCGAAGGCAAGGCGGTTCCTGATCAAGAGCCCGTTCTTTGCTGCGATGCTGGTGGACATGGAGGAGACAAGCGGGATGGCAAGGCCGAGGGCGTGGGGACACGATATGATGATGACTGTCACAGCCCGTTCAATGGAGAAGGCCAGGTCCCCTCTGATGAGCATCCAGACCACGAAGGTGATGGTTCCCGAGCTCGCGGCAATGTAGAACAGCCACTTTGCAGCCGTGTCCGCCAACCGCTGGTTTTTGGATTTGGAGGCTTGTGCTTCCTCCACAAGGCGTTTGACTTGGGAGAGGAAGGTGTCGTCCCCAACCTTGCTGACGGTGAACTTGAGCAGGCCATCCCCGTTGAGGGAACCTCCGATGACCTCATCGCCTTTTCCCTTTGCCACAGGCACCGATTCTCCGGTGATCATCGCCTCGTTGATCTCCGAACTTCCTTCGAAAATCTCTCCATCAATGGGGATCGTCTCCCCCGGTTTCACCAGGATCGAATCCCCAGCTTTCAGTTCTGTCACAACGACATCAACGGTAGAGCCGTCCTCTTGGATCAGGTGAGCCTCCTCAGGCAGGAGCTTGAGCAGCTCATCCAGGGCATGGGAGGCACCCATGACCGATTTCATCTCTATCCAGTGGCCAAGGAGCATGATGACCACCAAAGTTGCCAGCTCCCAGAAGAAGTCCGATCCCTCAAGGAAGAAGGTGGCGGCACTGCTGTAGAGGTAGGCGATGGTGATGGCAAAGGCTATGAGAGTCATCATAGCAGGGGAGCGCTCTTTCAGCTCGTCCCTTGCCCCTGTAAGGAAGGGTTTGCCTCCATAGAAGAACAGGACCGTAGAGAGGGCAAACAGGATGTATGGGGATCCTGGGAAGGTCCAGTCCACTCCCATGAAGGAGTGGATCATCGGTGAGAGCAGGAGTATTGGTATGGTAAGTGCCAGCGATATGAAGAATCTTCGCTTGAAGTCCTGGACCATCATGGCATGATGGTCGTGCTCTTGATGTTCATGTGTATCAGTGTGCTCTTGTTTTGCTTTGGCTGAGTCTTTTTGTGTATTTTTCATACGAGTCTCCTCTTTGCAGAAAGAGGGAGTGATAGGATAAAAGCATGTGGATAGCAATGATCGTTGTATGTCTGGTAGCTGCCTATGCTCCAACTCCTTCTTCTGTAAAATATAGTGGAAGAGTGGGTAAAAAGCAAATGGGAGAGGAGCCTACAAGAGCGATAGGGTAAGAGCGTAACTGAACGAAAACTTGTACGTATGCATCCATCTTGAGAGGAAGAGGTAGGGTGTTGGGGGAATGGGTATTGTTTTCAGTTACCTGGCACTCTATGTGTTTCAGGGTATTTCACTATATTCGAATGGGATAGTGTATACTGATGAGTTCATTTTGCAGTAGAATGAAAGGTGTCACGAGCCATCCCTGACAGCAAGCATTCTTACAAGCTCAGTGGAAAATCGAATGTCCCCAAACACCCTAAGGAAAAGCTACGGCCGTCATACACTGATGCGGTCCATGCTGCAAAAAGAATTCAGGACGCGTATAAGCAATATGGCTTTCCCTCGTATCACGTACTGTTTTTCAGAACATGATTATTACCTTTTGAAAGGTACTTGAATTACGTACTTGAGGGTGTTTGCATAAACTCCCATCTAAAGAATGAGGATACATTATGGCTAAGAGAAAAACTCGATCTGATTGTCAAGTTGGTACTTTTGAGAAAAAGCACGGATTGCCGCCGGGAACTATTAGGAACAAGGATGGTAAGGATACCCGATCTGATAAACTCATAGGTACCATCAGGAAAGAAGACGAAGAGAAGAAATGATCGGTGAAGTACTCTGAATTAGGATTCAAACAAAAAAAATCCTCTACAAGGTATTTCTTGCAGAGGATTCATT
>CAZTXW010000148.1:0-3337 GCA_964617345.1 uncultured Sphaerochaeta sp.
ATGTGGTCATCCTCAATGTTCATATGGAACACATCAGGCATCATGGAGAAGTTCTTCCTGTTCACTTTCTTCAGCAGGGCCGAACACTCATCCAAGTTGTTGATGAAGTCGATCTCATAACGGTTTACCGGCTCGAGAATCAACTCCACCCCCCTCTTTTCAGCATGGTCTGCAACAGAGTGAGCCATATCCAGGAAAAGGTCTTCACAAAGCTTGGGATCCCGTCCGTTGATGGAACCACGAGTACGCCCGATATTGACCAACCCGCCGAAATCAGAGGCAAGGTCAATAAACCCACAGAAGGTATCATACAGCTCCTTGCGTCTCTCCTTGTTCTCATCGGTGAAATAGAGGTTCCTTGCGGCAAAGACCTGACCGGATGAGATGGCACTCACCTCCAGGTTGTTCTCCTGCAGGAGCTTCTTCAACTCTCCCTTGCTGACCTCATCGGGTCTCTTGAGTGCAAGCTCAACACCATCAAAACCAAGTTCATGTGCTTTGATGATGGAGGACTCGACCCCACGAAATACGACAAAGGCATTGGGCATCGCCTCCGCTCCTGCTATGGCTACTGATAATTTCATGCTTTACTTCTCCAATGAGTCTTCGGTATAGGGAATAACATAGGGACCATCGCTGACATACACGATAGACAGTTCCTCTGCTTTCTTCATTGTCTGCTCTTCTATATGGCGTATTGCACCCTCGACCATCTTGGTAAAACAGTCAGGGCCGGGATTCTTCTGGTCAGCCTCAGAAAGGAAGCGCTTGCCGTTGATTCCAGGCAGTCCTGGCCACCAGAGCTCATCCAGGGAGGGGCTGTACAAAAGCATGTGCGACTGCTCGATCCTATCGAATACCTTTGCCCACATCTGTACCTGCCACTGTTCGGGAAGGAAGGTCCAGTCAGGAGAGCCGATGGTCTTGAGGAACCCCTTCGCACCCTGCAGCTTCAACAGGGCCAACGTGGTGATATAGTTGATACCGCCAACCACGTTCCCCTCATCGGTGGTATCGGCGATGATCACCAGATAGCCATCCCTCTTCAGGACCCCAAGGGACGCCACTGCGCATTTTGCACACTGGTAGTGGTTCATGCCAACAAAGCCGCCATGGGTGATGACAACATCAGCAGCCTTGGGAGAAGGGACTTTCACCGTCTCTGAGATCTTTGCAACTGCAGCAAGATGGGCCTTATCGAGGTCCCCGCTGAACACCCCTGTCACGTGGAAGGCGTGATCGAGCGTCACGTTGACCAGAAAGTCCACCCCGACAAACTTGGCGACCTCAAGACTCTCCTCATGGACAGGGTTACCCTCAATATTCAGGTCCCTTGATGCGGGGTCGGCCATAAGGGGGACACCATGGAATACGAAGGTGGAAGCTTCTCCGATGAGTCCTGGGCATACTGCCTTGCGCCCCCCGCTGGCTCCTGCCATGAAGTGGCTCTCCACCAGGCCTGTGGCGATCTTCAGGTCTGCCTCGACATACAGCTTGTTCACCATGATGCGTGTGCCGCGTGAGCTGTCACCCAGATAGACAAGGTTGCTCTCATCCTTGCAGTCGTGGTTTATGATAGGTACTCCGCTTTGAAGCACACGTTCATCAACCATCTTCGCTATCTCACCCTTGCTCATGGGACGATGGGTTCCCGTAGCGATGAGGATGGTGATGTTCTTTGCCTCATACCCTACAGCGAACAGCGTCTGCAGGATAGGAAGGAGGATACCCTCCTCCCCCTTATAGGGAACGGGCCTGGTATTGTCGCTTATGATGATGGCAGCTTTTGCCTGGGGATTCTTTGCAAGCTTTTCCTGGGCAATGGCCTTGAGGCTCTTGCTCTCTATAGGGTGATCAAACGAATCCAGGATAGCCTGGGAAACGTTATCGAGGGCCTTTGGAGCCTGCATGCTAATGGAATATGTATGATCAGGCAAGATGAGATCATCATACTGACTGCCCAAAGGGTTAGGAACTTTCATGATTATCTCCTTGTAGACAGGCACTGGGATTTCCCCAGTGCCTGGTATCTATCAATACTCGGTCACATTTCCTTGATCAGGGAGAGGTCCCCATTGGAAGCTGCACGAAGCAGAGGTTCCATATAGAGGTCGACATCAGAGGTGGCCATGGGAACGGGCATGTTCTTGAGCTTCATTGCAAGCTGGGGATCCTTGGCAGCAGTCAGTGCACGCTGGACATGCTTCTCACTGAAACCTGAGATATCATTGAGCTTGGTCGGAGCCTTGATGCTCTTGCTGAACGCTATCATAGCCTCTGCAACAGCAACAGCCAGAGCCCTATCCTTAAGATCGGCAATAGCCTTGTCGGCAAACCCGTGCTTGGCGAAGATGGATCCTACAACCTTCAGCTGCTTCTGGATTGCCTTGGAGTAGAGAACCGCATAGTAGGGGTTCATTATTCCACATGCAGTACCATGGGCAACGATGTCCACAAGGGAGAAACTGGTAAGGTGGGCACCACTGGTACCACCGATCATGATGGCGTAGCCACCGAGGTCGGTTGCAAGCCCGATAGCCTCACGAGCCTTCACATTCGTAGGATCGTCGATGAGAACCTTGGAATATTCGGCAACCAGGTTGATAGCGCACTCTGTGATCTCTCGAGCCTTGTCGTAGGTAGCTTCCTTTGCACCACAGAACACCTCGAAGGTGTGTGCGATGGCATCGAGAGCCCCATCGATAGTCACTGAAAGAGGCATGGTGACGGTGGTCTCGTAGTCGAACATCGCAACAGTCGGGTTGAGGGCATTGTCAACGATGAGCTTCTTCTGCCCAACCACAGGGTCGGTGATGTTGGAGTACTTGGTAAGGTGTGCACCGCTGGAAGCGGAGGTCTGCACAGCAATGAGGGGAATAAGGGAGACACCGGTCTGCTTGAGTGCGTTGGTCACCACATCGGTACCAAAGTAGTGGTCGATCTCAGGGGTGACCTTTGCTCCAAGGCATGCAAGGGCATTTGCTGCCTTACAGGCGTCAATGGAGGAACCTCCACCAATTGCTACGATGCAATCGGGCTTGTGGTGCAGGATATAGGACTCAAGGCGGTAGACATCCTCACGGGGGGCATTGGGCTTTGCATCGGGGGCAATAACGCCACCGGCGAGCTCAACCCCAGCTTCCTTCAGGTAGGAAACGACACGCTCTGCAACCGGCTTCATGTAGGTGGTGTTGCTTACTACCAAAGCCCTCTTTCCAAAACCCTTGGCAATGGTTCCAACCTGGTCAAGTACGCCAAGGCCATGCACATAGGCATCGCCTTTCCAATCTTTGAGCAGCTCATATGCTTTTTTCATCTGGTCCATGTTTTTCTCCTA
>CAZTXW010000149.1:0-3319 GCA_964617345.1 uncultured Sphaerochaeta sp.
GGAAAGTGAACGGTATAGGTGAGATCATATTCCCGGGCAAGCTCTTGCAGTGCCCCAATCGTATGGTTGTCCGGCAGGTTGCCTGCATCCTCACTTTCAAACAGGACCAGTTCGATATCATCGACCAAGGGTGCGAGATAGCGGACATTGGGTAGGATATCGTCAGGCAGGATGTAGCTGGTTGTGCCTATTCTCATTTCAGTATCCCCTTTTTTCGCAGCAAGGCGGTGCTGTCGGTCACCCCACCATCTTCAAAGCTGGTCATCTCAGTGAGAATCCTGCTGGATTGTCGTATGACAGGCCAAGCGGTCAGTGCCCCGGTCCCCTCTCCCAGCTGCATACCCAGGCAGAGTACCGGCTTGGGAAGGCCCAGATAGTCCAGAAGCAGGTCATGCCCATCAAGGGCAGAGAGATGGCAGGCGATGAGATAATCCTTGCAGGCAGGTTCCAAGGCACAACTGATGAGGGCAGCTGCAGTTGTTATGAAGCCATCGAGCAAGATGGGCATGGAGCATGAGGCTGCCTCCAGAATCCCTCCTGCTATGGCGGCTATCTCAAAGCCTCCAAGGGATTCGAGGACGTCCAGGGGATCGCGAGAGCTATGTTTCCTCAAGGCTTGTTCCAGAACCTGGCACTTGTGCTCCAGATCCTCGTCACTGAGGCCACTGCCCTTTCCGGTAACCTTTCTCACGGGAATGCCTGTGATGGCACTGGCGATGGCACTGGCACTTGTGGTGTTTCCCACCCCCATCTCACCAAAGGCGATGGAGTCAAAACCCTCTCTTTTCTTCTTGCGTACCTGAGCCCTTCCCTCCTCCATGGCGGAGAGGCATTGCTCTTTTCCCATTGCCTTCGTATGGAGAAAATTCTGAGTCCCAAAGCCCACCTTGCAGTCAACAATCCCATCAGAGGGGGAGAAGCTATGCTTTACACCCATGTCCACGATGGTAAGGTCCACAGCGTTGCTTCGGGCAAAGAGGGCACAGGCCCCTCCTCCCTGTGCAAAGTTCAGGCACTGCTGGGCGGTTATCTGCTGGGGGCTGTGTGTTATCCCTTCAGCGTAAATGCCGTGGTCGGAAGCAAACAGCAGCAGGGAGAGCTTTGCAAGCGGTCTTGGAGTGATGAGGGCGATCCTGATGGCGAGGCGAGAGAGTTCGCCCAGGCTGCCTGGGGGCATCGCCTTTGCGAGCAGGGCCTCTTCCAAAGCTTCTAGTCTTCTCGTATCGATCGGTTGTACTGACATGGGAGCATTGTAGGGATTTATTCACTGGCATGGCAAGGGTAAAAGCGGTACAATGACGAGCATGCAACAAACGCTCTATCTTTTCCTGGATTTTCTTACAGGTATGGTGATCTCTGTCATGGTGGTGGCCAATACCCAGCTGGGTGTCGAGGTGACCATGGGGGTCTCTCTCATCGTCAACCACATCATCGGCCTGGTCTTTCTCTCCCTGCTGCTATGGGTGGGAAGGAACAATCGCACTATCAATGCACAGAGACGAAGTGCCCCCCTCTACCTCTGGTTCAACGGGGTGTTCGGTCTCGCCATCCTCAACCTCAACTACTACTCCATCATCCACACAGGGGCTTCCCTTGCCATGGCAAGCACGGTCTTCGGGCAGAGCTTCTTTTCAGTGGTCTTTGACCTTACCGGCTTCATGGGCATGAAAAAAAGGAAGCTCAGCCCCAAGAAGGGAGCAAGCCTGGCCATCAGCGCAGTGGGCATCGTCATCATGGCACTCGGAGGTGAGGGGGACTTTGTCTTCGGATACATCCTGCTGGGATTTCTGGCAGGAGCGCTTACCATGACACAGATGGTGCTCAACAGCACCTTTGCAAGCTACAAGGGATCGATCTTCGCATCCCGGCACAACTTTTTCACCGGCCTTATAGCAGGGTTGCTCTTTTACTTCATCACAGCACCAAAGGCGACTGTATCGGGCTTTCAGGCCCTGCCCTCCGTATCGCCCCTACTTATCTTCAGCGGAGGCCTATTGGCCATCTTTGTGGTGGTATCAACCTCGTTTGTCATCATCAAGGTGCCGGCGATCTACTCGGCCTTGCTGCTCTCTTCTGCACAGATACTGATGAGCCTGGCCATCGACACCCTCTTCTTTGATGCCTTCTCTGCCAATCTTCTCATAGGAGCCATCCTGATGCTCCTCGGCATGGGCGGGAACCTGCTTGTGGACAAGAAAAAGACTACTCCTCTTTGATGCCGTACACTCCCTCTTTTTCCTGGACAAAGCCCTCGCGTTCCAACTGGGCGAGGGCATTGTATATGCGCTCATCCTCAAAATGGGAGAGAAGGTCACAGATGGCAAGAAGGTCTTTTGATCCTGTATCGGTAAGCAGATGGATCAGAAGCCCCCGTATCTGGCGGTTGGAGTTCTCAAACTTCTTCTGCTTCGTATAGTGGGCACTGCGTTTGTTTGCATTGGGAAAGAGAGCCTTCAAGAGGACTCCGTAATCCATCAGAGCATAGTACCAGCACTTCATATCCTCATTGATCAGGCTCAGTTCATGCAACAGGGATTCTAGCTCCCTATCCTTTACCTCAACCTCCTCAGGGTAGAAGCAGGTAAGCAGGACACGGCGGATATTGGTCTCAAGGTAGACTGACTTTTCCCCAAAGCAGAAGCTTCGGATGGCTGCACTGGTAGCCTTTCCCACCCCTGGAAGTGATTCGATGAGGGTCTTGTCATTGGGAATTGTCCAGTCCCACTCTTGGGTCATCCTGGCACTCCTACGGAGGTTCAGGGCCCGCCTGTTGTATCCGAGGCCTTTCCAGACGGAGAGCAACTCCTCTGTTGTTGCTTCTGCCAGGGAGGAGAAATCGGGCCACCGGGACAGGAAGGCCTCGTACTTCGGCACTACCCTGCCTGTCTGGGTCTGCTGGAGCATCACCTCAGAGACAAGGATGCGGTACGGGTCATTCGTATCCCTCCAGACAAAGGCCCTCCCATGCTCTGCGTAGAACGAGAGTACCAGCGTCTTGAAAGCCAGGAGGCTCTGAGGTGTCCGGTTGAATGTGTGGTTGACGAAAAGGGAGGCACGCTCTTCTGTAAGAGTGGGAAAATCGTTCATTTCTTATCGCCGAAGTTCTCCGGCATGATGAAGTCACCCTTATGATAGGACTTGGTCGCCTCCTTGTCCTCTGCCTGTTCCCTGCTCATCTCGGAGGGGTGCTCCCCACGCTTGAGCTTCTCCTGCTTTCTCAGGTAGCGTGCAAGGGCATTTTGCTTCTCGCTTTCGCGCTGGTAGCTCTTGCCGCTGCTGATCAGGATAGCGATGGGTCTGAGGGATTTCACATTGGCAC
>CAZTXW010000150.1:0-3237 GCA_964617345.1 uncultured Sphaerochaeta sp.
ACTCCACCCTTCTGCACGTTCTTCTTCGGCTTGCCCAAGAACAGTAGCACCACATAGATGATGAGGATGACAGCAAAGATGCCAACCATCCCCTGTCCCATCAGGCGTAACGATAGGGAAAATGTTTCACTCATTGGCAAACCTCCTTTAGATAAGTCCTGGGACCAGGCCCAGGATGACGCCACCGGCAATGACCGATGCTATCTGCCCCGCCACATTGGCTCCCACTGCATGCATCAGCAGATGATTCTGCGGATCGGCCTGCTGGCCCATCTTCTGGATCACGCGAGCAGACATCGGGAAGGCTGAAATTCCTGCAGCCCCTATCATGGGATTGACCTTCGTCTTGGTAAAGAGGTTGAGCACCTTTGCAAACACGACACCGGCTATCGTGTCAAAGACAAACGCCATCAGGCCCAAGCCCATGATCATAAGCGTCTGCACGGTGACAAACAGCTCGGCTCTCATCGTCGATGCGATGGTAATGCCCAACAGCAGGGTGACAAGGTTTACCAATACCGTCTGAGCTGTGGTGGAAAGAGAGTCCAACACCGTGCACTCGCGTATCAGGTTGCCGAACATAAGCATGCCCACCAAGGAGACTGAGGCAGGGGCTACATACCCTGAGACTATGGTGACTATGATGGGGAAAAGGATCTTCGCGCGCTTGGTGATGGATCTTGGATTGTAGGCCATCCTGATGGCCCTCTCCTTCTTGGTGGTCACCAGTTTGATGGCAAAGGGCTGGATGATGGGGACCAAGGCCATATACGAGTACGCGGCAATGGCAATGGGGCCGATGTACTTGCTGCCCAATACCTGGGAAACAAGAATCGATGTGGGTCCATCGGCAGCTCCGATGATGCCAATGGAGGCTGCATCAATAAGGCTGAAGCCCATCAGGGTGGCAAGCGAGATGGTGGCGAAGATACCCCACTGGGCGGCAGCCCCAAAGAGAATAAGCTTGGGATTGGCAAGCAAAGGCCCGAAGTCGATCATCGCCCCTATGCCAATGAACAGCAACAGCGGCATCGCCTCTGCTGACTCGATACCCATGCTGAAGAGCCAGTCAAGGATTCCCGTTACCTCGCCGATACCCTGCATGCTCTGGGTCACAGCACCGGAAAAAGGCAGGTTTACCAGTATTGCGCCAAAGCCCATGGGAAGCAACAAGGCCGGTTCGAGCTTTTTCCCTATCGCCAGATACATGAGAATGCCCCCTACCCCAAACATAAACAGCTGTTGCCATGTGGTATTGAGCAAGCCGATCAATAAAAAACTCATGGAGAACCTCCAGAGAGCTGAAATGGGGGGAGAAGTTGACTTCGCCCTTCGGCTATGAAGCTCCCCCAACACCAATCAATCATAAGGGGTGGAAAGCCCTAGGTCAAACAGATATGGAATAAACCCAAAAGAGAATTTACAAGGATAGCTCGCTTGCTTTAGACCTACTCAAAACGTATACTACTACCATCCAAAAAGATTATTCGCCTACTTGCAGGAGTTGACCATGTGGGACAGCAAATCGTATACACGGCGTTTTTCACAAGCGGTACAACGTGGTGAATACCACCTTCTCAGGAGTCTCAGGGTCTCTGTCTTCCATGATACGCTGGACCATATCCAAAGTGAACAATACCTCAGCCAGAAGGGAAAGACAGTACCCTTGCCACGGGACCAGCGGCTTACCAGGGAGAGTCTCCTCTACACGAAAAAACTGGAGGATAGCCCTGTAGAGCCTTGCAAAACAGTAGTCACCGTTCTCAACGATGATTGCCTCGCTGTAGCGCGGGAAGAGCAAAACAACCCGCTTATCCTCAATATGGCAAATCCCCAGAGCCCAGGGGGTGGGGTTGAGGGAGGCTCTGGAGCCCAGGAGGAACACCTGTTTCGCTCCTCCAACTACCTGCTCTCCCTCTACAGCTTTGACGACAGGCTCTCCAAGACGTATGGCATCACCAGGGCAAAACAATCCTACCCCCTGCATGAGGCATACGGGGCTGTCTACTCGCCAAAGGTGACGGTCTTCAGAGGGAGGGAGGAAGATGGCTATCCTCTGCTCGACCAGCCCTACAAAGCAAGCTTCATTGCAGTGCCTGCCATCTACAACCCCATCCTGGTCAAAGAGAGCAACGGCAAGTATGTGATGGGAGATGAGGACCAGAGCCTTACCAAGGAAAAAATGCGCACAATCTTCAGGGTTGCCAAAAAGCACAACCACCAGACTCTGATTCTTTCGGCAATGGGTTGTGGGGCATTTTGCAATCCCCCCCACCAGATCGCCCGTCTCTTCAAGGAGGTCCTCCAGGAAGAGCCATACCGAACGGCATTCGCCAAGATTCTCTTTGCCATAAAGGACGACCACAATACACACAAGTGGTATAACCCCGAAGGAAACTATGCTCCCTTTGCCAGCGAGTTCAAAGACGGACTATCATGATACCAGTGTTCAAACTATCCAACAAAGACCTTCCTAGGGTGTATGAGTATATCAAGGACGAACCAGAGGTTACCCTCCTTATCCAAGGCGACCTGGAACTCTATGGACTCCAAAGCCCGAATGTCACCCTCTATGCCTTCTCTGAAAACTGGGACTGTATCCTGCTCAAGTACTACTCGGACTATATCCTCTACAGCAAGAACCCCACTTTCAATGCCAAACCAGTTGCATCCCTGCTTGCAAGGCAAGAGAGGATTGTAGCCATCAAGGGCAAAGAGTCCCTGGTCCTGCAGATGAAAAGCCAGTACCCCAAGCAGAAGGTTACAGGTACCTACCTCTGCCGATGCGATAAGGCAAATTTCATTCCCGAAGCTGAAACAAAACTGCCTATACGCAGGCTTACCAAAGCAGATGCTCCTGCTGTGGTTGCCCTCTACCAGCAGGTTGAGGAGTTCGCTCAGCCCTACCTGGACCATACGAAGGCGAAGCTTGCTGAAATATCCAACAACCTTGCACAAGGGGGAGTAGCGCTGGGAATTTTTGAGGGGAACAAGCTCCTCTCCAGCGTCTATACGACAGCCACCACAACACGGGCAGCTATGGTCGTAGGGGTAGCGACTCTTCCTGAGGCTCGTAACCGAGGGTATGCCACAGCTCTGGTAAGCCAGATATGCACCCTCTGCTTTGAGGATGGCCTTGAGTTCCTCTGCCTCTACTTTGACAACCCGACAGCCGGAGCAATCTACCAGAGACTGGGCTTCGAAGTGGTGGACAGATGGGCGACCATGAGATTCTAG
>CAZTXW010000151.1:0-3152 GCA_964617345.1 uncultured Sphaerochaeta sp.
CAGCAATAACCTTGCTGATGACCCCGATTCTTATCGCATTCATACTCTTGAACAAGAATATTCAAGAGAGCGTAAGCACACGCTTCACAGGACGGTGATTATGAAAAAAAGAGCTATCACAATCTTCCTATTGGCAACGTTTCTCTCCTTTTCACTCTTTGCCCAGGCAAAGGGCGAAGCGCCTAAAGTCGAACAGGTCAAAACAATAACCTGGTGGCATAACAGCAGCGGCCTTGCCGGCAAAGCCGCTGATGCGATGGTCGAGGAGTTTAACAACACGGTAGGCAAAGAGCAGAATATCCGAGTCAACCCTGTCTACCAAGGCAAGGCAAGTGATGTCCTGACCAAGGTGAAGGCAATCTTCCAGAGCGGTGGAAACAACGGTCTTCCAGACCTTGTCCAACTCGATGGGTCAGGAGTGCTGGACATAAGGGACAACGAATATCTCATCAGTATGGAGAGGCTAGCAAGGGAAGACTCGTTCGACCTCTCTGAAATCCTCGAAAGCGCAAGGCTCTCTGTCACCTATAAGGGGGAGATGATCGCCATGCCTTTCAACAGCTCGACCATCATGCTGTACTACAACAAGAGCGCTTTCGAAGAGGTGGGAATCTCCAAGCCCCCCAGAACCCTCGATGAACTTGCCCTGGCAGCAACCAAACTGAAACAGACCGATGCCAAAGGGAAGGTCGTACGCTATGGCTTTGCCAATGTGCCTACCACCTATGAGCTCATCGTCTGGCTGGGCCATCAGCGTGGGGTGAGCTATCTGACTGATGAGGAGAACGGACATACTGGTACCCCGACAAAAGTCCTGTTCCATGAAAATGGGACGATGGTCAGTTTCCTTACCAAGTGGAAACAGCTATATGCAACAGGTTCCCTGGAAAACCTGACCAGTGATGTAAATGGAGCATTCGCCAGTGGTCGGGTTGCCATGATGGTGGCCTCGACAAGTAACCTCAGCACGGTCATCCAGATGGTGGGCGACCGTTTCGAACTCGGGGTTGCCCCCTTCCCGATGGTAGATGAACAGGCCACAGGAGGAGTCAATGTAGGAGGAGGTGCCCTGTATGCCTTGGATAACGGCAGCGGAAACGAAAATCTGACCTGGCAGTTCGTCAAGTTTGCAACCTCCAGGGAACAGCAGCTGGCATGGCATATAGCAACCGGTTATTTCCCGGTAAACGAAGGAACCTACTCCATGGAGGCTTTCCAGTCCCACTTGGAGGCAAACCCACTCTATGGGGTTGCTATCAGGCAACTGAAGGATAGTGATCCCAGGCTGCAGGGTGTGTGGATTCCCAGTGCCTATCAGATCTACTATGCGTTCCAGACAGGCATCCTGAAGATGCTCCTTGAGGACAAAAGCCCTGAAGAGACCAGCAAGAGCCTGGAGCAGGAGATCAACACCTATCTCCAGGACTATGTGAGGATGACGCAATAAGGAAACATGAGCAGAGCAGTAGATAGGGGATAGCTATCCGCACCCTCTATCTACCCTGCCTCAACCCCTATCCTCACTCATCTTCCTCTTTCTGCATCCCCCTACTAGGGAAGACGAGCAAAGGTACAATCCAATCCTTGACTTACCTTGCTCCCTCACTGCCACTCATATCCTGCTGTAGCTCATAGCAACCTATGAGCCACAGCAGAAACCAACTCGAATGAAGGACCCAAGAAAAAGACCCCAACTGATGCATTGAGAAGTGATTTCTTGAGGATGTAAGGTTGACTAAGTGAGCGTCTCCCTCTATGTTAGTTGAGTACGCAACTAATAGGATGAGCAGTAGCTGTTTTCTCTTAGTACACTGAGGAGATGTGGATGAAAGAGACTTTTTTTGTAACCGGGGCAAATGGGAATGTGGGAAAAGAGGTTGTCAGGCATTTATGTGAAAGGGGACAGAAGGTCATCGCATCAAAGCGAGCTACCTCCAACCAACAGGACACGCAAGAGATCACCTACAGGTACTTTGACTTCACCGACCCAACTACATGGGATGCATGCCTTGAGGGAGTAACCAAGGTGTTTCTCATGAGACCTCCCCACATATCCAAGATAAAGAGGGACTTATGCCCTTTCCTGAACCATCTGAAGCAGAAGCAGATACAGCAGGTTGTATTTCTCTCTGTGCAGGGCGCCGAAACCAACAAGATAGTTCCACACCATACGATAGAAACCTGTATCCAGGAGAGTGGCCTGCCCTATACGTTTGTCAGACCAAGCTTTTTCATGCAGAACCTGAATACTACCCACCTTGCGGAAATACGGGACACCCATACCTTGATGGTTCCCACAGGGAAAGGAAAGACCAACTTCATCGACACTCGGGATATCGGGCAGATATGTGCCCTGGTGTTTTTTGACCAAAGGCACCTCAACCAGGCCTATACCGTAACAGGGGAAAGAAGCTATTCCTACCAGGAGGTTGCCGAGCATCTGAGCCAGGGGCTTGGATTTTCCATCACGTTCACAACTCCACATCCTTTCCGATTCATTGCATTGCATCTGAAACAGAAAAGAGGCCTTGCTATGGTCCTGGTCATGCTGGCCCTCTACACTGTGGTACGATTCGGTAAGGGTGATATCACCACAGATACGACACAGGAACTGCTGCAGAGATCTCCTATCAGCCTGGATAGGTATATTGCAGACCATAAGGCCCTATTTGGAGGAAAGATATGAATGAAAGCGATTTTGGCAAGCACATTTCCCTCATCAACAGGGCGGCCCAAGGGTACTTTACCAGCAAGCTGAAAGACTACCATATAGGGCCTGGCCAACAGGCCTATCTTCTGACCCTCCTTCCCCATGAATCCATCATGCAGGAGGAGCTGGCCCGGCGCCTACACGTTGACAAGGCAAACGTGACCCGGGCGATCAGGGGGCTTGTCGAACAGGGCTATGTGACACGAAAGCAATCTGAAGTCGATAAGCGAGCCTTGCTGATAACCCTCACAGAGAAAGGGGAACAGGTTCGCACTGAAGTTGAGGCCATTGCCCTTGCATGGATCCAGGAGGTTCGCGCCCCTCTTACCGATGATGAGTGGAACACCATGGAAGGATATATGCAAAGGATGGCCACTGCCCTGGAAATAGGCTGAATAGACAATCCGTTCAAGTGAGTCCTCCTTATCCCTTCTTACCCCAA
>CAZTXW010000152.1:0-3031 GCA_964617345.1 uncultured Sphaerochaeta sp.
CGGCTCTGTTTGCCGAACAAGATGGGATACTACCCGTATCGGCTCATCCTGTCCATAGGGTTTCCCAATAAAAGTGAGAAAAATTTCAAAACCTTCTCAAAACTGCATTTCCTCTTGTCCAATAGTAGTCACTTCGCTACTATGCTCCGAGGAGAATATGCCATGGAACACGATATGAGTAAGGGCAACCCTACTCGTCTCATCCTTCTTTTTTTGTTACCCATCATTGGGGGAAGCCTTTTCCAGCAATTCTACAGTATGGTCGATACCATAATTGTGGGAAGGTTCATTGGAGTCAAAGCCCTTGCGGCTGTCGGGTCAACAGGAGGGGTGACCTTCTTTGTACTGGGGTTTGTGGTAGGACTCACCGCAGGCTTCTCCGTAATTATCAGCCAAAAGTTCGGTGCAAAAGATCCCAAGAGCATGAAAAAAGCTGTTGCCATGAGCGTTCTTACAGCAGCAGCAGTCTCTCTTATAGTATCGGCCTTGGCTGTATGGCTGTGCAGGCCCCTGTTATCCCTGATGAACACCCCCTACGACATCATCGATGATGCCACCTCCTATCTGACGATACTCTTCATCGGCAGCATAGCCACCATCTACTATAACCTGCTTGCATCCATCCTCAGGGCGCTGGGCGACAGCAAGTCCCCCCTCTACTTCCTTTTGATAGCCTCGGCCCTCAACATTGCAGGGGACCTCGTCGCGGTCCTCCTTCTCGGCATGGGTGTAGAGGGCGTTGCCCTGGCTACCGTGCTGAGCCAGAGCATCTCTGCCCTTCTGTGCCTCTTATATATAGTACAGCGCTACCCTTCACTGCACCTGTGCAGGTCGGACTGGGCAATCGACTGGCCAATGATAGGCAACCTCCTCCGTATAGGGGTTCCCAGTGCCCTGCAACTCTCGGTCTGTGCCCTAGGGGTGATGTTCGTGCAGGCATTCATCAACAAGATGGGTAGCGATACAGTTGCCGCCTTCTCTGTCGGCATCAAGATCGAACAGCTGGCAACACTACCGTTGGGGACACTTGGGGTTGCGATGACCACCTTTGCCGCTCAGAACCTTGGAGCAGGAAGACTCGAGCGCGTACGCCAGGGCGTCAAGAGCGCAACCTTGCTGGTGGTGCTCTTCAGTTCTGTCGCCTTTGCCCTGCTGTTCGCCTTCGGTGATGAGCTTGCCCGTCTCTTCATCGATGCCAACAATATTGGGGTCATCGAGAAGGTGCAGATATACCTGAACATCAGCTCACCCTTCTACATTCCCCTCGGGTTGATATTTGTCCTGCGCAGTACCTCCCAGGGAATGGGTTCGGGGCTCATCCCCATGCTTTCCAGCATGCAGGAACTGCTTTTCAGGGTCCTGGCAGCCCTTACACTTCCCCTCTACCTGGGGTATGTGGGAATCTGTCTGGCAAGCCCCATCGCCTGGGTGGCGGCTTCGAGCCTGCTCTTCGTTGCCTATAGGCTCCAGATGAAACGACTCTCCCGTCTGTTGCTCGTGAAGCAATAAGGTGAATCTGCTCTCTTCTGAGGCATGAACATCTTCGCATACCATCCCACAGGATATCAGGGGGAGGCTGTACGGATACAGCTTAGCCCTGCTCCTCGCTCCCTCTCCCTATCGGGCTTGTCTGTCATGCAGATACGACAATTCAAACTCAAGGCACAAGCCTTGTTCTCCCTGTTGGGGAAGGAACCGCCCACTGCCCTATTGGAGATCCCTCCAGGCAAGGAGTACGCAAGTGTGGAACTTGCCATGCTGCTTGCCTTGCTTTTGAGCAGAGACCAGCTATTGACCACCAGGTGTCCCGACATATTGGTGCTGGGCAAGATCAATCTGGATGGAAGCATTCCAGCGATACCAACCCTCCTTGATGCAGTTGAGGTTGCCACATCGAATGGATGTGCATTGCTTGTAGGTCCAACCACCGCCCATCAGTATGGGCCAGGGACCTTGGAGATAGTCCAGTGCAGTGACCTTGCCCTCGCCCTGCATCAGTGCAGACGTTTCATCCTCTCCCATGAAGGTGAGCAGACAAACCCAGTCATGCAGAACCAATATACACCACAGGATCACCCGTTTTCCGGAATCATCGGGTTGGAGAAGGCAAAGAAAGCCCTCACCCTCAGCGCGGCAGGGTCCTTGAACATCCTCCTCTACGGTCCTCCTGGAGGAGGCAAGACTCTACTGCTCAACACCCTTGGGAAACTCCTTCCCCCCTTATCGTTGCCGGAAGAGGAGGAGATCGCCCGTATCAGGGGAACCATTCCCCTTTCAAGGCCGATCGTGGAGATTTTTCCCCATATGGGAGAGAAGGACCTCCATATAGGCGGAGAATCATTCCTGTCCCGTGCCCATAGGGGATTGCTCATAGTCGACGAACTGACAAACCAGAAGGAGAAGACCCTCAAGACAATCTCCTTCTTCCTGGAAAAACAGAGCTTTGGCTCCTACCCTGTCAGTTTCACCCTTGCCTCTGCAATGAATGGCTGCCCTTGTGGCAATATGGGTAGGGAGGATGAGCTATGCATCTGCAGTGAAAGCCAGAGACAGAGACACTGGAACAAGGTGGGATCCGCTCTCTTGGATCGCTTCGATATCAGCCTGAGCGTACTACCTGAAAACCTCATGACAGTACCACTGGAACAGGAGGATCCCACCCTCTTGAAAACCATTGCAGAGGTATGGCTAAAACAGCAAGAAAGGAGCGATCGGACATACCTCAAACTCCTTCCCTTGTTGAATACCAGCTTACAGGGTAGGAAATTAAGCATGCGATCGTGCCTGTCAGTGTGCAAGATGGCAACCATCATAGCGGATTTCAGGAAAAGTGAGGTTGTTACCAAAGAAGATATGAGTGAAGCCTTATCGTATAAGACATATGGAGTTGACCGACACTGGCGATAAGATTAACAAGGGTAAGAAATATTTCCTGCAAGTAGTTGACACCAGTTCTTCCTTCCTGCTATAGTCCAATACGTTGCAGGGGCCGCTAGCTCAGTTGGTAGAGCAACGCCCTTTTAAGGCGTGG
>CAZTXW010000153.1:0-3025 GCA_964617345.1 uncultured Sphaerochaeta sp.
TCTGCCCGTGCATTTGCCCATATCGGAGTGCTTAGACTGCTGGAAGAAGAGGGCATTGTCCCTGATTTCATCATCAGCAACTCCATGGGTAGCATCATAGGCCTGATGTATGCAGCTGGCATGTCTGCCGACCAGATCCTTGAAAGTATCTCCAGTGTCTCTTTGCAGTCACTGTTTGACCTAACCTTTCCCATAGGGGGAGGTTTGATGGAGTCTTCACGCTTCAATGCAGTCTTGGCTTCCTTCCTAGGCCCTGAGCTGAAGGTAGAGGACCTGCCCATACCCATAGTTGTCATTGCAGAAGATCTGGTGACCCGTCGCCAGGTATATATGGCTGAAGGGGATTTCTATACCGTCCTGCAAGCATCCTATGCCCTGCCGGTATACTTTCCCCCGGTTGAGTACAAGGGGCACCTCCTCCTTGATGGAGGCATCACCAACCTTGCACCGGTGAACCTAGCCTATGAGTATACTGACTCTGTCATCGTCTCCACCACGTTCTATGATATGGATACGCTGAACCTGCGCAACCCCCTTACGATCCTCAATGTCTCCATAGATATTGCCAAAAGGAGAAGTGGGGTAAGGGAGCTCAAGGAACATCTTTCGGATGTCATTTGGATCAGGTGTGATGTTGAAGATGTCTCATTCATGGAGTTTTCTGCTGTTTCGGAGTTGGCCCGTAAGGGATACTTTTCCGCACAACAGGAGAAAGAGGCTCTGAAAGACCTGCCCAGAGTTCCTTTGGATCCTGTCCTACTTGAAAAGCGTGAGCTCCTAGCCAAAAAGATTAATAAAAACCTTGTACGGCACAATACCTTCTCACATAGTACAGTGCAGAATACTACCAATCTGTTTGGCTTGGGCTTTGATTCGGAACGGAGTAAAATTGATGACTCCCAGCTCAAGAATGCCAACTTTATGGGGATGAAATATATCCTTCGTTCTGGGGATCTCAACCTCTCGCTCAACACAGGCCTTGCCTTCCAGACCTACACCAATGAAAATATGAGCGCCGCCCCAGCCCTTCGTGGCCAACTGGACTATTACTTCCTCAATCATTTCAAGCTCTCCCTCGATAGTGCCGTCGCTTGGGATGTTACAACTGAGAAACCTCTCCTTTCTGCAGGCTTGCTGCTCGATGGCAGACTCTCCCTGCTGAACAATGCCCTCAGACTCAGGCTCCTGGAGAGTTTTGAGCATATTGCAAACCCAGGGCTCGGGGAGCTTGCCGCCTTCTGGCCAGAGAATACCTACCTCTTCTCCTCCACAGCAGAGGCTAGCCTGATGCTTCCACAACCCTTTGGCCTAGGCTTGGAAAAGGGAATATTCTCCTTCTCCTACCAGGTGCTTGGGGACTATGTTCAGAGTCGTTCTTTCTTGTCCGGAACTGTGGCCTCGACCGTACTGCACAAACCTACCGGGTTGTTTGGTGATATCAAGGGGACTGCAAGGTTTGCCCTCGATGGAGAGGGGGATGTTCCGCTCTTCCTCTCGGACGGATTCAGGACTAACAATGCAAAGCTGAACCGCCAGGGCCATGACCTGACAAATGCTGCCCCCAACCCTGCAAACCACATAGTCGTCACCACTCTCTCCTTGGGATACACCCCGCTTGCATTCAAGCCCACCATCGCTGAGCTGTTCATCTTTGAGAAGAGCAGTGTTGCTGCCTACATCGACCTGTTGTGGCACGAGGATGCCTCATGGCAACCTTCTCTCTCCTTGGGTGTTGAACTGCACACAGAATTCTCCTTGTTGGGGATCAGGACCCTGCCTGTAACCGTCTATGGGGGATGGGATCAGAGCGTTGAGGGGTTTGTCTGGGGCCTCTGGTTCAATGTGGTGATCTAGTCTGTTACGCCCTCATGCTTTCGTGCATACTCCAAGTCGGCTTCAGTGAGGTCGGTATTGGGGGTGTAGTCATCCTCTAACACCTCCAGTTTTTTAGCTTCTTGCTTGTTTTTAGGCAACACCTGTACTCTTTCCTTTGCAAAGCCTGAGATTTCATATTCAGGCTCTTCTTCAAAGGTTTTCCCAATTGTTTTGGGTAGTTTCCCTGAAGCTACAAGGGCAGTGTCCTGATCAATCTCCAAAGCTCCGGCTCTCCTCGTCTTCGGATCCTCCAACCTCTCCTTCAGAGCCCTGATAGTCTCTTTACGAATGCTGGTGGTATTGGAGTACCGCGCTTCGAGAGCCTTATCCAACAGCGCTATAGCTTCTCCTACCTTGCCGTAATGGATCTTGACCTGGGCAGCATGGAGAAACGGCTCGGGGAATGCAGGGCCTCTGTTGACCAGGGTAGTGTAGAGCTCGCTGGCCTCATCCCACTTGCCTTCAAGCAGGCAGAGCCAGCCATGGTTGTCATGGATCCCCGGGCTCTCTTTCTCATACTGGCTTCCTTCCTTGACAAGCATTTGTGCAGTTTCCAAGTCTCCCTGTTCCAGGGCATAGGTGCCATAGTTGATGAACAGGTTCTTGTCCCTATAACCACTGTCATAGACCTCCTTGACCAGGCTCGTTGCCTTTTGCATCTCATCCTGCATCCAGTAGACCATCGATAGCATGGTCTTTGCTATGTTGGTGAGTGCTTTGTCCTCTTTCTTCTTGGTCTCTGCAAGGTAGGCCTCAATGATGGCCTTGCCTTCGTTTGCATCACCACGCTGGATATACATGCTTGCAGCGGTAATCCTATAGGCTGGGATCAGGCCGCTTCGTAGTGCCTTCTGATAGAGAGGCCAGGCCTTCTTCCACTCCTGCTGGTCTTTCTTGACAAGATGCCTGTTACCCAGGATATAGAAGAAGATGCTTCGTTTCCAGAAAAGGAAACCACCAACTACAACAAAGGCTATGGCAATCTTGACTGCAGTAGTTGTGGGGAGGGCTACAATGGCCAGAATAGTGAGAAGGGATATCCATAATCCCAGGTTTTTCTTGTTTTTCATAAGGTCTCCTTTGCACACAACAAATAATGTATCGTGAATGGTTGGAGGTTGCAAGAGTGGTTTGCACATTGTACACTCCC
>CAZTXW010000154.1:0-2987 GCA_964617345.1 uncultured Sphaerochaeta sp.
GGTAGTAGGCGCTTCTTGGACAGAAGTAGCCCGCGGTTGCACTCACTTTGCTTGGCTACAGAATACGGCATTTCAAGGAGAACCGAATGAAGAACCGATGGGTCTCATTGACAGCAGGAGTGATGATCCAAATCATCCTTGGTGGCATCTATGCCTGGAGTACCTTGATCGTTCATTTGGGTGAAACCTATGGCATAACAAAAGGGCAGGGTGGTTTCATTTTCGGCCTATGTATCACCACGTTCACCATTACCATGGTTTTTGCAGGTCGATTCTTGGTAGCTCACGGACCACAACTTACTGCCGCGATAGGAGCTTTGCTCTTTGCAGGCGGATATCTGATCGCTTCCTTCTCAGGGGGGTCATACGCCCTCCTGTTGCTTGGGCTAGGAGTCATCACTGGGGCAGGGATAGGCTTCGGCTATGTGTGTCCGTTGACCGTGGGCATGAGGTGGTTCCCACATCACAAGGGCTTGGTCACAGGGATATCGGTGGCAGGTTTTGGAAGCGGTGCTATCATCCTTTCCACAGTGGCTGGATACTTTCTGGGCAATGGCATGCCAATACTTGATTTTTTCCGGGTTTGGGGCCTTGTTTCCGGCTCAATTCTTTTTATCGCATCTTTGTTCATGACAGAACCTACGGTCATCGATAGAACCAGGCCTAGAAGAGCCGGAAGGAAAGAGGTCTTCAGCATCCAGTTCATGATCTGTGCAATGGGTATCTTCGCGGGCACCTTTGCTGGCCTTCTTATCAATGGGAACCTCATACCCCTTGTAGCCGAAGGGGGAATAGGGGGGCCGCGCTCCCTAGTTGCCATCTCACTGTTTGCAGTTGGGAATACTGTCGGTAGGATTGTATGGGGACATGTTGTTGACAGACTTGGGTACAAAAGCATTCCTATCTCGCTGATAGGTTTTGCGATCGTTTGCATAGCACTGTTGCTGCAACTCCCACAATGGCTTCTCCTCCTTGCTATCATGCTCGTCGGATTCTTCTTTGGCGCAAATTTCGTAGTCTACGCATCGTCTATTGCGCGTCACTTCGGACAGACCCTGTTTCTCACGCTCTATCCCATATGCTTCCTAGCATACGGGATAGCAGGTTTCATCGCCCCTGGAATCGGTGGGTACTTTGACGACCTCACCGGTTCATTTCGTCTATCACTGATGGTGACCATTGCGATCGTTCTGTTTGCAGGAGTCCTGTCAGCAGTGAAGCTTGATGTGTTCAGCAGACCTGTGCGATCCAAAACTCCCTTGCAGAAATAGCGTCAGAAAAGCACTAGGGAAATTGCAGCCTGTGCCGTATTCATGAACTTGTAAGACGGGCGAAATCCGTCCGCGAGCGGAAGCATTGGGCCATTTTCTTGCCGAGTATACAATTCAGGAAAGCACAGGCTAGGGTATTTTCTGTGTAGGCTCCTCTGCCTTTGTCAGAATTTTGGTTGTCCCCTCATTCGTGTAGATCAGCTGGGTGGGGTAGGCGAAGTCAATACCTTCCTCCTTGAATGCCCTGAAGAGCTTGAAGTAGATTTCCTGTTGGGTCTCCATGTAGATTGCGTAATTATTGGTAGGCACGTAGTAGACTGTCTCAAACTTGAGTGAATAATCCCCGAAGGCATTGAAGTGGGAGCGGTCAAAAGTGACTCCTTCAATGGTTTGTGCCGATGTGATGATATCCTTGATGATGGATGGGATTATTTCCAACTTTCCTGCAGGGGTCTCATAGGTGACCCCGATAGTGAATACCACCCTGCGATGCAGCATCTGTTTGTAGTTATGAACCCTGGCAGACGTAAGGTCGGAGTTGGCGATGATCAGAAGCTCACCGGAAAGCACCCTGATGCGGATGGATTTTATCCCGATATGCTCAACCACCCCTGACTTGTCTCCGAAGACGATAAAATCACCCAACTCAAACGGCTTGTCGAAGAAGATTATGAGGTAGCTGAACAGATCACCAAGAATGCCCTGGGCTGCAATGGCAACGGCAATACCTCCAACTCCGAGGCCAGCAATGGCAGTGGAGACATCAAGGCCAAGGTTAGCCATGAGGAAGATGATCCCCACTATCCAGAGGATGAACTTGACCAGGGAGAGAAGTGGCTTGAGGTGTCTCTCTCGGCTGCGGTCCGTCCATTCATGCTCAAAATATCGCTCGAATGCCAAATCCAGAGATTTGTTCAGCGCACGGACAACGATGAAGGTCATGATGATGGAGAGTCCGATCTTTACGATATTCTGGATGTCCTCATTGAATGAGACCATCTCGGTGGCAATGGTAAGTAACGCAAGGAAAGCCAAGGGGACAGCGATGCGTTGAAAGAGTCTGAGGAAGTTCAGGTGACGGGCTTTCTCCCCCTCCTGTTTTTTCTCTTCAAGGCTCTTGATTTTTCGCTTGAGGGAGATGTTCACAAGGAGCAGTACAAACGAACCGATGACAATTACCAGCAATGCTTTCAGATATTCAGATTTCAATAGTTCTTGCATACTCTCAAGTATAGACAGAATCTCCCTCCTTTCAAAGGGAAAGCTGTAAATTTTACCGGTTGGGACGCATTCTTTCACCCTATGGGAGTAACACCATCCCTTGCATGAATGGACTTTGGGCTATCCCTGGTGACAAGATGCTTAATTTCCCTGGAAGGGCATTTCAGCTCCTCTCCTAAGAACTCTGGGAAAACTCTTCTCCTATCCTTGACATCTATCCAGACAAGATACTCCTTGGTTCCATCTTCAGAGAAACTATTGCAGACAGGCTCGAACCCTACAGGGGTTTTCATATAGTAGTAAAACGAGATTTCTTGGATGAGCTTTCCTCCCTTGGAAGCTGAATCGCCAGAGAAAAAGTTCTCATGCACGAATCCTAGACGGTCAATCTGCATATGAGAGCCGGTTTCCTCATAGACTTCCCTACATACAGCTTCCTGTGAAGATTCCGAGAATTTGATGCGTCCACCGACGGAATACAGATATTCTTCGCAT
>CAZTXW010000155.1:0-2919 GCA_964617345.1 uncultured Sphaerochaeta sp.
ACGTAACAAGAAAGAGGCATAGAACAGCTCGATTGAAGGACCTATCACTACTATCCGGTAAGGCTGAATAAGGCCTTTCCCTCTTCTATATTCTCTGGTCTTCTTTTGTTCTCTCTCTTTCTATCTACAGCCCCTTACTCATGATGATGGTGAGCACACCCTGGTCCATGCACATGTTCATGATGCTCGTGCTCATGCTCCTCTTCACCATTGAAGCCTTGGCTGAGGAACTCCTCTATGATCGCATCCAACTCATCATTCTGCTTGCCCCGGACCATCATGATGTTGATCTGACTTCCCAAGTGGGCGAGCAAAGGATAGGTACGCTCCCCAAAGCAATGAATCGCCTGGGGTTTTCCTACCTGGTCGAAACTCTCAAGCAGGCGGGAGACGAAAGAGATATGATGCCCCTCGTAGTCATCGATCACATGCAGGTCGAGCATGACGTGCTTCTGAGGATCGAAAAGCATATAGGCAACAGGGAAGACAGGGGCTCCCCCCTTCTCATTCTTGAAGGGCTCGGGAAGCAGGAAGGTTGTAACATACAGGATCTTCCCAGGCTTTGCCTTCATCCTCCTGTAGAGGGAGAGCTTCTCTTCATTGGTCAGTCTTGCCTGTGGATACTCCACCCCGTAGTCATCATCGCTGAGCTCTCTGGCCTCTACGCTAAACCCTTCCTTTTCACTCTTTGCCTGCTTGAAGTAGGGATAGTACTCACGCTTCTCTATATCATCCAGGCCTAGGCTCTCAAGCCAGGGGGTGAGGGAGTTGGTCTTGCTCACCTTGCCGAACTGTGCAACATAGGTCTTGGCAAACAGGATACCCCTCAGTGCCAAGGCGAAGGACTGTTGTTCTTTATCAGTAAGGAACCAGGGGAAGCGATACTGCCGCTTGATCCGGACCATGGGATACGAGCCTTCAGCAAACTCAATGCCACTTTCCTCGATGGCTTTCAGGTCCTCAGGTTCCAGCTCCTCCCTGGTATTGTTCAAGGTCAGGATAAAGCACTCCTGGGAGTTCTGCACCTCATGCTTTTCCAAAGGAGCAGTATCAGGGTCGAGAAAACAGAGACGCAGGTACCCAGTTATTCCCCTCTGCCCAAGGTAGAGGGCAAGGGCGTCCTCAACAATCGAGGCATAGGCAGGAGTCTTGTCCTGTAGCTCTATGGCAAACAGGTCATTTTCTGAAAAGACCATATCGACTTGTGCTTGTTGGTACTCTTTTATAAGGGAATAGAGCTCTTTGGTTTCCATCAGGGCCTCCACAATCCAATCATACAGAAAAACAGGAGCATGTCCAATGAAATTGGACTACCATCTGTTGTATTCGCTCTTATCTTCCTACATCAATGTCTTTTTCCCTCTCCGCTATTTCTTTGCTCTGAATCGTGAAGCCTCATCACTCGGCTTCTGCTTACCATCCCAAGTCTTCTCTCTTCTTATGTGCTAGTATCCTTCATTTTCTTGTCAGCAGAGCCAACACCCTGTACGATGTGCCTATGGCAAAACGTACCAGCAAGTCCCAGGGCATTGCAAAGCTCCACCAGGCTCCCCGATTTGATATGGCAAAGAAACCTATCAGACAAAGATTCTACCTCAAGCCACTGACCTGGGCCTTGAGCTATCCCGATGTCATCAAACACCGCCTCACGATCAACAAAAAGGGTATGGAAGGGATAAAGGGCCCCTATTTGTTGTTATGCACCCATATGGCGTTCCTCGATTTCAAAGTTACGACAGCCGCCCTCTTCCCCCAAAGGGCGAGTTATGTGGTGGCAATTGATGGGTTTCTCAACCGGGAGTGGCTGCTCAGGAATGCAGGGGGAATCTGCAAGCGCAAGTTCACCAACGACATCCAACTCATCCGTCAGATCCGCCATGTGCTTGTCCAGCAAAAAACTATCCTTGCCCTCTATCCGGAGGCACGTTACTCCCTCGTCGGAACCAACGCAGTCCTGCCGGAAGCCTTGGGTAAGATGGCCAAGCTGCTGGGCTTTCCTGTGGTGATGCTGAACATGCACGGTCACTACCTCAACAGCCCATGCTGGAACCTGACAAAACGGGGAAATAGGATCGAGGCTGACATGACGCTGCTCTACTCAGCAGAAGATTTGTCTGCGAGTTCAGCCAAGGAAATTAACTCTGTTATCAACGAGGCATTCACCTATGATGAGTACCGTTGGCAGAAAGAAAATAAGATTATCATCAATCACCCAAAACGTGCTGAAGGGTTGCACAAGGTGCTGTACCAGTGTCCCCACTGCCTCACTGAATATGAGATGGAAAGCAAAGGTACACACCTCTGGTGCAACCATTGCAAGAAGCGGTGGAAGATGTCTGAATTGGGAGAGTTAACGAGTGTGGGCTTGGCCTTTGATGAATCCGTACATGTTACTGAGTTCACCCACATCCCCTCCTGGTATGAGTTCGAGCGCGAACAGGTACGCAAGGAGATAGAGAGGGGAAGTTACCATATTGAGGTTACCTCCCTGGTGGAGGCCCTGCCCAATGCCAGGGGCTATATCCCCCTTGGTGAGGCACAGCTGACGCACTCCATGGAAGGCTTTCTGTTAGAAGGGGTATTTGATGGCGAGGTTTTTTCCCTATCAAAACCCATACTATCAATGTACTCCTGCCACATTGAGTTCAATTACTTTGGCAAAGGGGACTGCATCGACCTCTCTACCTTGAACGATACCTACTATATCTATCCCCAGGGAGAAGCTTTCTCAGTCACCAAGATGGCCTTGGCAACTGAAGAACTCTATGCATACGCAAAAAGGCTGTCGACTTCCTAGGAAGCGTGACAGCCTTTTTGGTGTTATATTTTCTATTTTCTAGTCAAGTTCTTGTTTGGTCCTTGCCCTAGCGCAGGACGCGTCCGCTTCCATCACCGCCGGCAAGCGCTTCAACTTCACTC
>CAZTXW010000156.1:0-2905 GCA_964617345.1 uncultured Sphaerochaeta sp.
GCTAGGGCAGAAGGATGGTTACTTTTTTATGAAATCAGGCCGTGTGCAAGCGTGCATCGACTATATCAGGTTCAATCAGGAAGCTGAGGGTTTTGAATTATCCTCTGATGAGGAGGATTCCTTACGACAGGTACTGGAAGGCGATATCCTCGCTGATGACAGTATCCAGGAAATAGTTGAGAAGGAAGGACTTGTTACCACGCATACGTTACCCAAGGACGTAGGAGGGTATTTCCCCCGTACTAAAAGCCTGGTAAACTATTTTGGTATCAAGGAACGAGCACGTCTGCGAGAGATTGAGATGAAAATCTCCAACATCAGGACTGCAGAACTCCTTACGGATTCAGCTGTCAAGGTATTTGACTTTGCCTATCTGAAGCAGATCCACCACCATCTGTTTGGGGATATCTATCCTTCTGCCGGACAGGTCCGCTCTGTTCTTGCAGCAAAGAGGACTGAGTTCTGCAGTCCTGAGTTCATTGAAAGTACTGCAGATGATATTTTTTCCAGACTGCACAAGGGTCTCTACCTCAAGGATATGGATCGTGAGGAGTTCATCAACGACCTCGCCTTCTTCATGGGGGAGGTGGAGGCTCTCCACCCGTTCCGTGATGGCAATGGTCGTACTACACGCCTGTTCTTCTACCAGTTGGCCATGCAGGCCGGCTATGATATCGATTGGGCGATGGTCGATCCCGATAGGCTCTTGGAAGCGGATATCAGTGCCATCGATGGTGACTACCAGCTGCTCATTGATGTGTGGGAAGAGGTTGTGCTGTAGGAGAACGTGATCGAGGACGGTTTTTGCCTCTTTTTGCATAACGCTCCTGATAAAATAGAACCTTTCTCCTGTCTGTGCTACCATAGGTACAACAGAGAGGAGATTTCAGTATGACAAGAATAGCTTTTTTTGATACCAAGCCTTACGACAAGACATATTTCGATCAGCTGGTAGCTGATTACGATGTCCATATACACTATTTCGAATCCAAGCTCAACGAGAATACCGCACCCCTTGCAAAGGGATACGATGTTGTCTGTGCATTCGTCAATGACCATATTTCTGAATTAGTTATCGATCGCCTCTATGAGGATGGGGTACGCCTCATAGCCATGCGATGTGCAGGGTACAACAACATCGACTTCAAGAGTGCGTTTGGAAAAATTCATGTTGTCAGGGTTCCTGCATACTCGCCCTATGCCGTAGCCGAACATGCCATGGCCCTGTTGCTGAGTGTGGTTCGCCAGACCCATCATGCGTATGTGAGGACTCGAGAGTTCAACTTCAGCCTGAATGGGCTGGTCGGTTTCGACCTGCATGGAAAGACTGTCGGTGTGGTGGGGACAGGAAAGATCGGAAAGGTCTTCATCAACCTGTGCAAAGGCTTTGGCATGAAGGTGCTTGCCTTTGACCCCTATCCGGATACGAGCCTTGAGGGGGTGCAGTACTGCTCGTTTGAGGAGCTCTGCAGAGAGTCTGACATCATCAGCCTGCACTGTCCTCTTACCCCTGAATCACTCCATCTGGTGGATAGACAGAGCATTGCCATGATGAAGCAGGGGGTGGTCTTGGTAAATACCTCCCGAGGTGGCCTTGTCGATAGCCAGGCACTTCTGGAGGCGATCAAGAGCAGGAAGATAGGCAGTGCTGCCTTGGATGTCTACGAGGAGGAAGGGGAGCTCTTCTATGAGGATAGGAGTGCAACGCTCTTCGATGATGATACGCTGATGCTTCTGATAGCAATGCCCAATGTGCTGGTTACCAGTCACCAGGCGTTCCTTACCAATGAAGCGTTGCACAATATAGCAGAGACAACCCTACAGAGTGTGCGTGACTTTGCCGACGGCAAGGTCATGCCCCATGAGATCTGCTACCAGTGTGCTACCTGTACCAAGGAGCCTAACCAGCGCTGTTTTTAATTTCCTCGAAGGCCCACCCCTGATTGATGCGAAGAAAGAATCCCTTCTTGAGGGAGAACTCTTCTGCTGTCTTGAGTAGCTGTGTATAGAGACCATCCGAACACTGGATGGTCTCTTCCATCTCATCGTTTTCGTTGAAGAGGGTAAAGAGCATCTGAGCCTCCCCCACCTGGTGATCTGCATAGAGGAGGGTATGATCCTTTCTCTCCATCTTCATCAACAGGTACATCTTGCACAGCTCGATGGTCCTGTCATCGAGGCCGGCATCCAACAAAAGAATTTTCTCCTTCAGCTCATCAGAGGTATTCACCAGCCTCAGAGTTTCAAACTGTCCTATCTCTTCTGAAGGTTCGTTGACCTCAGTAAGCGTTGAATCGGGCGCCAGCAGTATGGCAAAGGAGGCTTCCTTGTCCATGACAAGCATCTCGTGTATCACTGCAAACTGGTTGTTGCACTCGCTGCAACGGACACTGAAGAGGGAGTCGGTTAAGAGGCCCAGCTTCAATGAGGGGTTCTCTCCAAGGTCGACAACAGGATAGAGGGTATGTTTCTGTTCTGCATTGCAAAAGGGACAACGGAGGGTGGCTTCTTGGGTTTTAGGCTTGTTCATGAGCGTATTCTAGCATACTAGGGGAGAAATAGGCATGGGGGACATGATGCCACAGGATCCTTTCCTGAACAAAGCTAGCACCCAATCGAACATCGTCAGTATCTCTACATCTCCATCATGTTGGATGCAAATGGTGTGGATTGCTTGCGGATACGAAGAACAGATAGGACCATACTGAAAAAAGAGCGGATAAGGCATATGCCCTTTCCGCTCTTTTTAGTACTATGTTGTCTGTTTCGCCTTAATCGTCGATATAGGCCCCTTCTCTCTCTGTCTCCCTGTTTCTCAGCACCAGCTTCTTCTTGGGGGGGGCAACCTTCACCACAGTCCTATGCTTGATGAGGAAGCAGTAGTGGATCTTCTGGTCGCGGGCAA
>CAZTXW010000157.1:0-2882 GCA_964617345.1 uncultured Sphaerochaeta sp.
CTGATGGTAGGGCATGCCAACAGGCAGCTGGAGAAGATGAGTGACCGCTACCTGCTCATCCGCTCCGATGAGCAACCCTTGGAACTGAATGTCATAGACACCTACCAGGCAGGGGAGATTCGTTCGACAAAGAACCTCTCCGGGGGTGAGAGCTTCATCGTAAGCCTGACGCTGGCCCTGGGACTCTCCAAGATGGCCAGCAGGAAGGTGAGGGTCGATTCCCTTTTCCTTGATGAGGGCTTTGGGACCTTGGATGAGGCTTCACTGGAGACTGCCCTGAAGACCCTATCAGGCCTCCAGAGGGATGGTAAGCTTATCGGGGTCATCTCACACGTTTCGGCGATGCAGGAGATGATCAGCACCCAGATAGTCATAACCCCCGCCTCGGGAGGAATGAGCATCCTCTCAGGTCCCGGGTGCAGGAGAGTTGATACATAGGGAGGTTCTTCCATGGCACAGAAGCGGTATCTGACAAAATCACGGTTCAAGCTTGCAACCGAGTGTCCTACAAAGCTCTTCTATACCAAGAAAGCTGAGTATGCTGACCAAAAACTCGATGACCCCTTCCTGATTGCCCTTGCCGATGGAGGCTTCCAGGTAGGGGAGCTTGCAAAGCTCTACTTTCCTGGAGGACATGATATCACAAGCCTGGATTATGCTACATCCTTGGCAGAGACCAACGCATTGCTTGCACAGCAAAAGGTGATTATCTACGAAGCAGCCATTGCAACAGGGAACCTTTTCATCCGTGCTGACATCCTGGTAAAGGAGGGAAACCACCTTTGGTTGTACGAAGTCAAATCAAAATCCTATGATGGGAGTGAAGGGCCTTCCTTTACCAACAGGGATGGAACCATCTCAGCAACTTGGAAAAGCTACCTCTACGATGTCGCTTTCCAGAAACATGTCATCAAAGAAGCCTTCCCCCACTATACTGTCTCATCCCATCTCATGATGGCAGACACCTCCTCTCTCTGTCCCACCGATGGCTTGAACCAGAAGTTTCGTCTGGTTGCAGACTCTCATGGAAGGAAATCTGTTCTGGTCTCCGATACGCTCACAGAAGAGGACCTTTCCTCTCCAATCCTCATCAAGGTGAATGTCGATGACATGTGCACAAAAATCTATGAAGGGAGCGATGGGGAACAGGACCTTGGCCTGTCATTTGCTGAAAGGGTGACCTATTTTGCCGAACACTACGCCTCGGATACCAAGATAGTTTCCCCTGTATCATCTGTATGTGCTACCTGTGAATTCACTACCACCAATGATGATGAACTGCAAGGAAAACTCAGTGGTAGGAAGGAGTGCTGGAAGGAGAGGCTGGGGTGGGGTGATGAGGATTTTGCTCTTTCTACTGTCCTTGATATCTGGGACTTCAGCAAGAAGAATAAGAACAAGCTTATTGGGGAGAATCGCATCAGACTTTCTGATGTCAGAAAGTCTGATATCGAGCCCAAGGAAGATGGGAGACTTGGTATCTCCAGGACGCAGCGGCAGTGGATGCAGGTGCACAAAAGTAAAACCCATGATAGCAGCGTGTGGATCGATCGGAAAAACTTACAGAGTGAGATTGCCAGCTGGACCTTCCCCCTGCACTTCATAGACTTCGAGACCTCCATGGCTGCCATCCCCTTCAACAAGGGCAGACGCCCGTATGAAGGTATAGCATTCCAGTTCTCCCATCACACTGTCCTTCGTGATGGGAGTATTGCACATGTAGGTGAGTATCTGAATGCCACACCGGGAGTATTCCCCAACTACGAGTTCGTACGGGCTCTGAAATCTCAACTGGAAGGTGACAGCGGCTCCATCTTCCGGTACTCCAACCACGAGAACACCTATCTCAATATGATCTACCGCCAATTGCAGAGTGACAAGAGTGAAGTAGCTGACGCTGCACAGCTGTGCTCCTTCATCAGGAGCATCACCACAAGCGTTAAGCACTCAACTGAACAGTGGGATGGGCAGCGTAGCATGGTGGACATGTGGGCCCTGGTGAAACGTTACTACTATGACCCTGCAACCAATGGGTCCAACTCCATCAAGGCCGTCTTGCCTGCGATCCTGAACAGTTCGGATTTTCTCAAGGCCAAATACTGCCAACCCATCTATGGATCAGAGGCAGGCATTCCTAGCCTGAACTTCAAGGATTGGCAGTGGCTAACCATCGAGGATGGGAAGGTTGTCGATCCCTACAAGAGCCTGCCCAAGATGTTCACTGATATCTCAGACAAGGATATGCGCCTGCTCAGCAGTGATGACGAGCTTCGTGATGGTGGAGCTGCCCTTACAGCGTATGGACGTATGCAGTTTGAAGAGATGAGTGACTATGAACGCGAAGAGATTCGAAAAGCCCTGCTGAAGTACTGCGAACTGGACACCATGGCAATGGTCATGCTATATGAAGGGTGGTTGGACTTGCTGGGGACAGTATAGACTTTATCCTTTTCCATATCCCCTCAGGCCAAGCACCTATGAACCACAATCAAATAATCAGGGAGAATTTGTATATGCAGGATGAACGAAAGAAGAAACTCATACAGCTGGGAGCCGATTCACTCTCTGATGCCCTGTTGGATATGGCGAAACACCTTGACCAAGTCGATGACAGGATCAATAGGATGATAGCTACTCCAAAGCAGAATATTTCCCAGGTAAAGAAGAAAATTGCCAGCTTGAAACGTTCGACAAAATTCATCGATTGGAGACACTCCTCGGATTTTGCCGATTCACTCTCGCTGTTACTTGATGACCTAAAGGCATGTTCTCCTGATCCCTGCCTTGGAGTAGAGTTGGTAGCTGCCTTCTATGAGACTGACGATTCTGTTTTTGAACGCAGTGATGACTCGAATGGCAGCCTTGGAGAGGTGTATCTGTAT
>CAZTXW010000158.1:0-2838 GCA_964617345.1 uncultured Sphaerochaeta sp.
CGACCCTGATGGGTATTGGATTGAGATAGTTCCCAAAAAGAAATAGGGGATCATTTCTGTCTTAAAAGCGACATATGTCCAAAACATTGCTTAATTTCACTGTTCGGTATAGAGTATGGGTCATTACATACAAGTCATAGGAAGGGCGGTGGGATGGCAATCAAAGGTACGTTACCAGGCGTGTCGTTTCTTCACGATTTACAGAAAGAGTTTTCAGGATACAATGGGGCAAAGTTTTCCAAGGACCTGCTGGCAGGCCTGACCGTGACAGCTGTTGCCTTGCCGCTGGCGCTCGCCTTTGGCGTAAGCTCAGGCTTGGATGCGGCCTCAGGACTCATCACTGCCATCATGGCAGGGCTCGTCATTGGTGGGCTTGCTGGAGCCTCCTTTCAGATATCTGGACCTACAGGGGCGATGAGTGCAGTTCTTGTTGGACTTGCAACCACTTATGGGCCTCAGGGAGTCTTCTTTGCCGGTATGGTCAGCGGCCTTATCCTGCTGCTTGCAGCGTCCCTTCGCATAGGGGCGTTGATAAACTACATACCCTCTCCTGTCATTACAGGATTTACCAGTGGTATAGGCATCATCATTGCCTTAGGCCAGATAGACAGCTTTTTTGGTACCACCAGCATAGGTGATACCTATATAGAAAAACTGCTCTCCTACGGGGAGCTTGGGTTTTCACCCCAACTCCACACGCTGTTGTATGGCATGCTCATCGTCGTGATGATGGTGTTCTGGCCCAAGCGATTGAGAGGCAAGGTTCCCGCTTCGCTGGTTGGAATCATCGTTGCCCTTATCCTGCAGATGTTCATCAACCTCGATGTGGCTGAAGTCGGCCTGATCCCACGCTCTTTGGTAGGGGAGAGCCGCCTGAGGTTCTCTACCATAACCCTGGCCAACTTCAAGCATATCATCTCACCAGCGATTAGCCTTGCAGCCTTGGGTATGATCGAAGGACTGCTCTGTGGCTCTTCAGGTGGGAAGATGAAAGGTGGCGAGGAGAAGTTCAAGGCGAACAGGGAACTCTTTGCACAAGGGGTGGGAAATACCCTCATCCCCTTCTTCGGGGGAATCCCTGCGACAGCAGTCATCTCCCGCACCAGCGTCGCCATCAAGAGCGGGGGGCAGACCCGCCTGACAAGCATCATCCACGCCTTGGGGCTGCTCGCATCCATGTTTCTCCTAAGCCCTTACATGAGCCGAATTCCCCATGCAGCACTCAGTGGAGTTCTGATGGTCACCGCCTGGAGGATGAATGACTGGCCTGCCATCAAGGAAATATTCCAAAAAAAGATCAAGACCTCAATAGCCCAGTTCTTGCTCACCATGATAGCCATCGTAGTGTTTGACCTGACTGTTGCAATCATGCTGGGTATAGCCTTTTCCATGGTCATGTTCGTGATCCGCAGCAACAAGATATCCATTGAGATCGACGATGTCACCAAGGATCTGGTTGACACCTCACGCAAGACCAAGGTGGTCTATGTCGACGGTTCGCTCTTCTTCGGTTCGCAGGAACTGCTTACCGGAGAGGTCGAGGTTATGATCTCCCACAAGGTGAAGCGGATCATCTTCTCGCTCCGAGGCGTGCCCAATATCGACCACAGTTCGGTCAATGAGTTTGTCGAGATAGTGAAGATGTGCAGGGATAATGAAATCGAGGTGCTGTTCTGTGGTGTGCAACCTGCGGTGATGCATATGTTTGAAAGGCTGGACTTTGTCGGATATCTGGGCCGGGACAACTTCTACACCAGTGCCGTCATTGCCCTGGCTTCCCTCAGTTGAACCTGCTGGTGAAGATCTTCTGATAATCCTTGGGGCTTGTATCCATAACTTTACGAAACTGCCTGGAAAAGTAGTTTGGGTCACTGAAGCCTGAAGCTTCAGCCACCTCTGCAATGGACAGACCCCTTTTCTGTATCAGCGCACAGGCATATGCAATGCGCTTGTGCAGGTGGAACTCTATGGGTGAGAGTCCTGTTGCGAGTTTGAAGCAACGGTTCAGCGTGCTTGTGCTCATATTCGCTATTCCCGTCAGATCCTTGGTGGTGAGGCTCCTGTTTTTGTTCTTCTCCATGAATGCCATGACATTCCACAGGCGATGGGCCATCTGGTTGTTTTCCCGGGGTGTCTCATCATAAAAACGTGAGAGCAGTATGATGAGGTTGAGTAGGTAGGAGTAGGCAAGGGTTTTCGACCCCGATCCGAAGCTCTGGTCATCGGCTTCCCGTTCCATATGCTCCAGGATGGGAATCACCTCCGAAAGCTGGGTGGGATTGAGCAAGAGTGTGGGTATTGTTTCAGATGCCCTGAACAGTGAGGTGAAGCCAGGAAGGTCAGAGAGGTCAAGAAAGTTCCTGGCAAGTATGCTTTCGCCTATGAGGATATTGTACAACGCAAGGTCCTCTACATCCTTGTACCCGTGTTGCATCCCTGGGGGGATGAAGAAGACACAGCCTTCCCCAAGTTGAAACTCCCCATTCTTGGAAAAATGTGTTCCTTTTCCCCTGATCACGAGCACCAGTTCATTGAATTCATGGCTATGGAGGCGAAAGGGGAGTTCAGGGTCGCGTTTGACGACCTTCAGCAGCAGTGAGGGTTCATGGAAAAAGATATTTTCTGTGAGGATAGGCTCTCTCATGGGTGCATGTTCTGCTATCGCCCTTGTTTTGTCAATAAAACCTGATCAAAAGCTGAGACCCAAAACTCAGATTCAAGCCGATGCATCCGATCCAATACACTACAATAGATCTAATATACTCCAATATAATCCAATACATTCCAATACATTCCAAGCATCCCTCTTCTTGTTCTCTGCACCATTGTGTGTCACTA
>CAZTXW010000159.1:0-2720 GCA_964617345.1 uncultured Sphaerochaeta sp.
CCCATCTCATGTGATGCATAGACCCTCTCAAAAAGGGCAAGGGCTCCCATCCTCTCCAGGATATCCCAGTGTGGTGCAAAGGTGTTTGATCCGCACACTACGCGCTTGCCTTCAGAGCGGAGAGCCTTGATGAGTTCGACCACCTCGTCATTGAAGTGTGGGGTAAAATCCTTAGCAAAAGGATTCCCCTCCACCTTGACGCCAAACTTCGTTCGGACATGATCCCAATAGGCCTCAATCGGGAGAGTCCCGTCCATCATGGCAAAGTCATAGTTGCGGTAGTCCGCCTTGAACTCCTCCTTGTCCAGGCCAAGGCGCCGGCTGATCTTCCCCAGCATGTGGATATTCTTGACCACCACGTTCCCCATATCAAAGATAAAGAGATCACAGCCTTCAATCGAATCGTTGATGAAGGAGAGATAGGGACGCAGGTCTTTTACATCTTTTGCAAGCAGGTCAGCCTTGAGCTCGGGATTGGGGCTAGCACTTGCTATGCCCATCTGGCGTGCCTTGCCTACGCTTTCCTGGTTTTTGGAAACCAACAGATAGCGGCTGTAGGGAAGATCGCCTAGGGGTGGGAACATCTCCAACTCCGGGCAGAGCGCCAACAGAGGTGCAAAGAGAGGATCGCCGCTGCGAATATCGGTACAAATTCGATCATACATACTTAACCCTTCCTCGACTCATATACAGCTGAGCCACCTATAAAGTACTTGGTAAGGGACATGAAAAGCAAGAACATGGGTATCGATGCCAGCATAGCTGCTGCCATCATAGCCCCTTCGTCGGTACTTCTCTCCAACGCAAAGTTGGAAATGTACTGGGGGATGGTCTTCATCTTGTCACTCTGGCTTACCAACAGGGGCCACAGCAGATTGTCCCACTGCGCCCTGAAGGAGAGGATGGCCAAGGTAGCTATCACAGGCTTGCAGTTGGGAAATACGATCTTGGCAAAGATACCGAACTCCCCCATACCGTCGACACGTGCTGCATCGAGGAATTCAGTGGGAAAGGTAGTCAGGTACTGCTTCATCTGGAATATACCGAAGGCACTTACCAGGAAGGGAAGGATAAGTCCTACATAGCTGTTCTGGATGCGCAGCACCATTACGACCATGTACAAGGGGATCATGATGGCCTCAAAGGGAATCATCATCGTTGCCATGATCATCATGAATACCGCACCCCGTCCCTTGAAGGTGAACTTTGCCAGCCCGTACCCGGTCAGGGCCGCAAGCAGGACAGTAGTTATCGCTACGGTGGTGCTGACTATCAGGGAGTTGGCGATATTGCGCAGGAAGATGTAGGTCCCGTCATTACCCCTGATCGCCTTGGCAAAGTTTTCCCATTGCAACCCTTCGGGGATCCAACTGAATGGCATCCGGACTATCTGGCGAGAACTCATCAGCGATGCGGAAGCCATGAAGACGATGGGCATCAGGGTGAAGAGCAACATGGCAAACAGGAAGAGGGACATCAGTATTTTTGGTAGTGTCACGATTTTTTGTTTTTGCATCATCTTCTCCTAATACTCCACTTTCTCGCTCTTGGTGGTCCTGAACTGGACCAAGGTCAGGCTGAGCATGAGGATGAACAGTACCACACTCATGGCACTCGCCCTGCTGAGGTACTGCTGTTGTATACCGGTAATGTAGATATTGAAGGTGATGACGTTGATGGGCGCCCTGGGGGCTCCGTTTGAGTAGAGCATGTACTGGGTTCCGAACGTCTTCAGGCACTGCAACATGGCCATGACAGAGACCAGCACTACCGTAGGCTTCAGCAGGGGAAGGGTTATTCTCCAGAAATTCTGCCATTTGTTCGCGCCGTCAATGGTCGAGGCCTCGTAGATGGTGGGGGGAATGGAGGCAAGGCCGGTAATGAACAGGATGACAAAGTACCCGATGTACTTCCAGAAATAGATGACCATCGTGGAGACCTGTTCCATGACAGGATCGACAAGCCAGCGGTGGTCGGTGCCGGGAGTTCCCAACAGGGCATTCATCCACTGGTTTCCCAGGCCCCTGGGATCAAAGATGAGCATCCAGATGGTTGCAGCTACCACGGACGAAAGGATTGCAGGACAATAGTAGGCTATCTGCAAAAACTTCTTGGTCTTGTTGCTGGAGAGGTAGCTGATGAATACAGCAATGATGAGGCTCAATATCAGAAGGGGGATGAAGGTCCCCAAGGTGAATACCATCGTTGATTTCAATGAGTTGAGAAAGGAGAGCTCATTGCTGGCCGTTGCTGGATTGAACAGGCGTTCATAGTTACCCAATCCAATGAACTTTGGTGGTGCTTTGCTCAAAGCCATCCTGTTGAAGAAGCTCATATAAAAAGCATTCAAGATAGGATAAAAATTAAAAACAGAGAAGAAGACCAAGGACGGGACTACAAACGCAACTCCCCATCGCGCCTGTTTCTTCTCAATGCTGAAACTTTTCTTGGAACCCATAGAGTCTCTCCTGGAGAGCGGACAGAATTGCCCGCGGTGTGTGTGATGCAGACTACATTGAGCCAATGGACAAGCTCAAGCAGGCAAGGTTATGAATACTACTGATTATGCATACAAGGCGAAAGATTGACTGAGAAAGAGGAAACGAGGTTCTGCCGGACAAGCCGGCAGAACACGCTACCTACCTATTAATATTGCTCGTCAAGAATCTCTTGTGCAGAAGCTCTGAGGGTGGCAAGTGCCTTCTCTGGGCTCACTCCAC
>CAZTXW010000160.1:0-2701 GCA_964617345.1 uncultured Sphaerochaeta sp.
TACCCTCAATACCATCAAAATCAGTTCCGATAGCCAAAATCTCGCTTCCACCCTTATTGCGCATATGCTTTGCATGACGGACCATATCGGAGATATGATTTTCCGTACTCTCTGCTGAGAGAAACGGTGGGTAAAAGTTGAGGCCCGCAACGCCCCCGGCATTGCCCAGGGCACGAAGCATCTGGTCACTGAGATTCCTGGAAACAGGTGTGCATGCTCGACTGTTGGAGTGTGAGGCTACAAAGGGTTTCTTGGCATGCTCGCATACTGAGCAAAACCCAGCATCATTGAGATGGGAGACATCGACAACGATTCCCAGCCTCTCCATCTCCGAAACTGCCTCAATGCCCAGAGCCTTGAGGGGCTTAGCAGGCATGGTATGGGGATAGCCAAGGTCATTCTCATGGTTCCAGCAAAGGGAAGCCATCCTCACACCCCAGCTTCTCAATACACACAGTCGAGAGAGATCACCTTCTATGATCTGGCCTTCTTCGCAGGTGAGCAAAGCAGAAGGGGTGGTGCTGTTCATCACTTCATCGGATGTACATACCTGTCGTATCCTGTCTCCATACATCTCCAACGAAACAAGAAAGAGCTCATGCAGAGCACAGGCAGCCTTCCATGGTGACGGAGACTCATCACTGTCGACAAACAAGGCAAAGCAGGATGTGATGGCTCCCACCTTCTCCATCCTTTCTATATCGACATGCAGGGCGTTGGAAAGCAGGCTTCCAGCTGAGGGGTCTTGCTTCAGAGCATAGAGGGTGTCACAATGGAGATCTACAAGGGGGTACATGGATTATTCCTTATAAGTAGTTGCCATTATCAAATAAAAGTATTACTTTACCTTTACGATAAGAAATATTATTTGTATAGTATAGAGTATAGGAGATGAAAATGATCAAACACGTAACAAAGAACACATATGAAGCTGAAGTATTGAAAAGCTCTGTTCCCGTAGTAGTAGATTTCTGGGCAGCATGGTGTGGACCTTGCAAGATGCAGGGAACCATCCTCGAGAATCTGGCAAAGGAAATCACTGAAGACCAGGCTAAGATCTGTAAGGTCAATGTTGACGAAGAGGGCGAACTCGCCGGTACCTTTGGCGTACAGTCCATTCCTACCCTCCTGTTCTACAAGGACGGTAAGGTTGTTGACAAGGCTGTCGGCGTTCGCGACGTAAACGCCTTGAAGAAAGCCCTCGGCCTCTAATACTTCAAGAACCTATTCAGTACCCAATGAGCCTGCAATGTATGTTGCAGGCTCTAGTTTTTGGTAAATCATTACAATAAAACAGTCTAGAATAAGACCCACTTGTTCAGACAAAATAATGATACTATAAAAAGAAACAAATGTAAAAATATGCTCATTTTGTATTGACATTATGTTTCTGTCTACAGTAACATAGCAACTCATAAGGAGCACACCATGCAAAACGCTATAACCAAAGAGATCGATACCACAAATCTTCCTGACAAGGATGGCAACTTCGGAGAATTTGGAGGAGCATACATTCCCCCTCAGCTAGAGAGCGTGATGCATGATGTCACCAAAGCCTATGAGGAGATCGTGACCGACCCTGCATTCCTTGAGGAACTGAGCTACCTGCAGATCCATTACGTCGGACGCCCCTCTCCTGTCTATTATGCGAAACGCCTCACAGAAAGTGTAGGCGGAGCTCAGATCTACCTGAAGAGGGAGGATCTGAACCATACGGGAGCCCATAAGATCAACCACTGCATCGGAGAAGTGCTCCTTGCCAAGAAGATGGGCAAGAAGAAGGTCATAGCAGAGACAGGAGCCGGCCAGCATGGCGTTGCCCTTGCAACGGCAGCAGCCCTTCTTGGACTAGAGTGTGATATTTATATGGGGGCGGTCGACATCAAGAAAGAGGCTCCGAACGTAAGCAGGATGAAGATACTGGGTGCAAAGGTTGTGGAAGTGACCCGTGGAACAAAGACGCTCAAGGATGCTGTCGATGCCGCCTTTGAAGCATACCTGGAAGATCCCATCGACCAGATCTACTGCATCGGTTCTGTCGTAGGGCCGCACCCCTTCCCCATGATGGTCCGTGACTTCCAGTCCATCGTCGGTGTGGAGGCAAAGAAACAGTTCAAGGATATGACTGGCAACCTCCCTGATGCCATAGTAGCTTGTGTAGGTGGTGGCTCCAATGCCATGGGCATCTTCAGTGCCTTCCTCTTTGACAAGGACGTTGACCTCTATGGGGTTGAACCCGCGGGAAAGGGCCTGGACACCCCTGACAATGCAGCAACTCTCACCCTTGGGAAGGTAGGAGTCCTCCATGGATTCAAGAGCTATCTCCTGCAGGACGAAAGCGGAGAAGCCCTTCCTGTCTACTCCATCGCCAGTGGCCTGGACTACCCAGGAGTCGGACCCCAGCACAGCTACCTGAAGACAATCGGACGGGTCAACTACCAAAGTGCAACTGACCGTGAAGCTGTTGAAGCTTTCTACGGCCTGAGCCGGATGGAAGGCATCATCCCAGCCCTTGAGTCCTCCCATGCTGTAGCGTATGCCATAAAGCTTGCACAGACCATGCCCAAGGACAGCAAGATACTGGTCAACCTCTCAGGACGTGGAGACAAGGACATAGACTATGTCATGGAGCACTACCCTCTGGTCGATTACGAGCCACAGGAGCAGGAGACTGGCTTTGATGAGTTCTTGACCCATATCA
>CAZTXW010000161.1:0-2626 GCA_964617345.1 uncultured Sphaerochaeta sp.
CCTCAACTTCCTCAGGGCTGTACTTCTCACCGTCGCGGGCGATCAGGAGGGCCTTGGCCCTTCCTGTAACTACCAAAAAGCCATCCTCATCATAATAGCCGAGGTCTCCTGTCCAGAGCCAGCCATCACGAAGGGCTTCTGCTGTAGCCTCAGGGTTCTTGAAGTACCCCTTCATGACATTATCACCCTTGATGACGATCTCACCCTTCTGTCCTACCTTCGCCTCATGCTCGTCATCAAGCATGATCTTACAGGTTTCTGAACCGGCGACCATGCCGCTGGTGCCGAACTTGTAGCGTAGTGGGGAGTTGCTGCTGATGATGGGAGCAGCTTCGGTAAGACCATAGCCCTGAAATACAGGAAGGCCAATAGCAGCAAAGAACTTCTGCTGCTTTGCCTCAAGGAGTGCTCCCCCTCCTACACAGTAGCGCATCCTGCTGCCAAAAATTGCACGGAGCTTGGGAAATACCAACTTGTTGGCAAGCGCATACGCAGGCCAGGTCTTAATCTGCACCCATGTTCCAGGACGGCGGAATCCATCGCCATTGCGAAGAATTCCCGCCTCAAGACCACGATTGAAGATGCCTTCGATAAAAGCACCCTTCTGATGAATCCCCTGAGTCATCTTCTTCATGAAGCTTCCCGTAATGGAAGGGACCGTCATGATAAAGAAGGGCTCCAGTTCCACGAGGTTTTTGGGGAAGTTGCGAATGATTGAGGCGTTCGCCCCACGGGAATCTACAAAGTGTAGGGTGATCCCCCTGATCATTGAGGTATAGATACCAACCGTATGGGCAAAGGAGTGGTCGACAGGTAGAACTATCAAAGTCTCGAACAGGTTATCGGGCAGATCGAACAGATCAACAGCATCATGGGTGTTTGTCCAGTAATTGAGGTGGGTAAGCATGATGCCCTTGGGATTGCCTGTGGTGCCGCTGGTATAACAGATGTTGATGGTGTCATTCTCGTCGATCTTCTTTTCAGTATTCTTGACCAGCTCAGGATCTTTCTTCAGCGCCTTTTCTCCGGATGCGAGCATGCCACCCCAGGTAACATAATCCTCCCCTTCCTTCCATTCCGATTCTTTTGCCAATTTATTCAGCCTCTCATCCATCTCATCAAGATAGATGAACAGGACCTTATGGTCGAAAAAGGGAAGAGCCTTTACCGTATTTGCTAGGGTGTTGCTGCTTACTGCAAGGGCATATGCCTCGCTATGGTTGACCCGAAAGGCAATTTCCTCTGGTGTCAGCTTGATGGAAAGGGGAACGCTTATGCCTTGGGCCTTTATGACTCCCAATTCGCAGGTCACCCAGGAGCTCTTGCCTTCACTGAGGATACCCACAGTCTGTTCGGGCTTGAAGCCTGCTGACAACAGATAGGCGGCGACAGCATCAGATTGGGCGTCGGTCTGTATATATGAGGACGCGACCCATCCCTCCTCCATTCTGGTATTGGTGTATGCACGATCGCCATATTTTTCTGCTGCCTCGTGCAACATGGTAATGATTGTTCTTTGCATTGTGATTCTCTCCGATTTTGGGGGATAGGGATAATATGTATGTTACTATACATTTATACTTGAAATGTCAAAAAAACACAATGAAAAATATAGCCAAAACAGCACAATTGGCGTTTGTCCTCCTAGTTATGAATAATTTCAGAGGTATGATTTGTGTGGTAAACCGAAACCTGACCCTTTCTACAGGTGTCCGTGATCTGGAGAAGAAGACGAGTCCATGAGGAATTCATAGACGAGCCCATCAAAGATCTTCGTGCAACGGCCCACTACAGTGCCATCTTCGAGGACACATTTCCCCCGACACCACAGATTTGCTGATCCAGGATCAAGCTTAAGATGTCCGCATATCTCTTCATTGGGGGTGATGGCGGCTACCTTGCCCTCAGAAAAGGAACATTTCTGGCCATAATGATTGCTGAGAAGCTCAAATACTGACTCGTCACAATACTCTTGCATCAGTACAAGAGGCTCAGCAAACCTTGCCGCAATGTAATAATCGCTGAGGACTGTGGGCTTATCACCCATCATGTGCAGACTCTTGAAGTGCCAGATCTGACTGTCTGCAAGCTGGTCACCATCACCCATAAGGTTCCTGTCGGTCACTGTTGCAAAGAGCTTTTCCTTGAGCAATATCTTGTATTGCCCCTTGATGTTCTTGCCTGGGGCAAGAAAAGAGTTGATACAAACAAGCTCCCTGTTGAAAAGGACATAGGATCCTCTTCCCCTTGTCCGTGAGATATACCCTTGGGCGACTAGTTCTTCAAGAGATCTTCGGATAGTCACACGGGAGACTCCAAACTGTGAGCAAAGCTCCATCTCTGTCGGTATCTTGAAGCCTTCACTCCACTCGCCAGAGATAATCTTCATCTGCAATTGCGTAAGGATGGTCTTGAACTTCAATGCCATGGGGATCCTCCATCGGTGCAAGGTAGGAAGCATTCACTCATCTAGTATAATACAAATTAAGGTACAAATCATTAAGGATTTACTCTCATTTAGGATACCATAAAATGATCTTACAGCAAAGCAAACAGGTCTTATAGTAGTACAAAATGAAATACTAATATTTCATTTCGGTTTGAAGTAAGACAAATGCTTTGCTGG
>CAZTXW010000162.1:0-2478 GCA_964617345.1 uncultured Sphaerochaeta sp.
GGGGTGAGATAGTTACGGAGATAATATCGGAATACGTTCCGGAGATTTTGGATATAGCTTCGTAGTAGTCCACTATCACAATCAGGTCCTTTTGGTTTATGAAAGGGGGAAATCTGAGATTTGACCAGATGTGAGGTAAGCCATTGGTAATTTCATCCTCTGCAAGAAAGAGGGTAAAGGGAATATAGGAGGCGAAGCCTTCGTGCTTGAGCCTGAAGCTGTTATCGCCCAAACCCTTGTAAGCATCCTCAAACGTAATGTACACCCCATATTCAGGGTGTCCTGAATAGCCTCCGAGGGTAAGGTTTGCAACGCCTACGGTGGCACCACCGGGTAAGCCCAATTCCGAAACAAGGTCGAAGAGCGTTCCTGTTGCACTCTGGTCTATGAGGAGGGAAGCGTCCCATGTCTCATCGATCTCCTCGATGTTGATGAAGCTTGATCCTGACCCATCAGTGAATTCAGGTGGTACGAAAGGGCTCGCTGTTGTGCTCCCATCTATCGGAACATCGGTTCTGTTGTTCGAGGTGTCTTTTGCCTCCAGTTGGAAATTGCCCGGGCCTTCGCCGTCTATGAACTGGAAGCCGACCCCATCGGCTTCAGCTGCGGTATTGATGTCCTCTATCACCATGAAGAACTCTATGGTGATGGGGTAAGGGTTCGGACAGTCCTTCAGGTCCTTATTCTTCAGCAATTTCTTGCTGTCCTCATCGTCAATGAGAACAATCTTAGTTCTGGAGCCGCAATAGGTTATCCTGGCAATAAGCATCGCTTCGAACTCATCTTCCCCGTCAATCTCTTCTGTTGCCACCAACTCACTCTCCTCATCGTCGTTTCCGCTTCTCTCAAGCTTCAACTCCTTTAGGGGAGGGGGATCGCCACTGCCTACAGATGTGATGGTGAGGGTGCCTATCTTGAAGGAGACCTTAAAATCGTTGTTGCTGTACTCCAGGGGGTGGTCGTAATTGTTTTTTATAATGGGATTGGGCTCTCCAACATAGGTGGAATCAAGTGTGGCCGCACCGAGAGGAGATATCGTCAGGGACAAGAGGAATAAGACTACAGAAAAGATGCGTGCAAGCATCTGATTCTTGATAATCATTTTCATCTACTAATAGTAGTGCATTTTTGTCGTTTTGTCCAATGAGTCTGTGGTACAACCCTATATGAAAGCACGAAATCTCCAAGAATCCTGATGGTCAGGGCCAGATCGCTTTTGCAATGCAAAACACGTCGTATATTCCCGTCACAGCCCGACAAGGTTGGTATCCAGAGGGGTGATGTTCACATATATGGTATCGGAATATAGCCCGCCCATCTTGGAAGTTGCACTCTGGTAGTCAATGTTTCCAACATGCAGTTCCCTGAGGTTACCATCACCAAAGGAAAGGTTGTCCCAAATGATGGGGGTTCCATTGATGACCTTCTGTGTTGCAAAGTAGAGCGAGAAGGGAATGAAGGATGATAGTCCATTGTGCTTGAGAAGAAAGTCGTTTGTGCTGCTTCCATTTCCATCTGTGAAGGTGATGGTCACCCCTTGTGCACTGTTGGCATGGTGTCCTGAAAGGATGACCCTTGCTTGACCAACCCTCGCTCTGTTGCTTGCTCCTGAAGCTTCGATGAGGTTGATGGATCTTTCAGTAGGGGCCTGCTCGATGAGGAGTGAGACGAAGAGTGTGTGGTCGACAAGCCTTCCATTGAGGTAATTGGGAGACTCTTCGTTATAGTTCGTGGAAAAGAAGGGGATGGAGCCCTGCCCATCTGCGAATGGGATGTCATAGAGGGTGTTCGCCCAGGCAGAGGTACGATACCGTACCTTGAATTTCCCCAAGTTGGGTCCATCATCATCTTCAAATTGGAAACCGACCCCTAATGCCTGCCCTGCATTGCGGATGTTCCTGATGCCCAGATAGAATTCAACTCTGATGGGGTACGGCCCCGATTCAAAATCCTTCTCGCCCATCAGGGGGTCCCTACCGTTCCCCCAGTTGATGGTTCTCACTATGGTCTTGCTGCCAAAGGTGGTCTTGGCTATGAGTTGGGCGCCAAACTCATCCTGGTAGTTTATCTTTTTTGTGCTTACGAGCTTGTATTCGTCCCCTTCGTCATAGTCGCCACTTCTTCTCAGTTGAATCCCGTACAGCGTGGGTTGTGACCCCCCACCCACGCTGTCGATGGTCAGTGTGCCGACATGCAGGGCTACAGGGAAGTTTGTGCTCTGTATCCCGTATTCGGAGCTGTTGTGTATGGTGGTATCGAAAGCCTCGACATACGTCGCCTCCACTGTTGCCGCACCAAGGCCGACTGTCATGAGCGCTAGCAGTATGATGATGAAGATAGGGGTTTTCTTTGCTCGGGTCATGCTAGCTCCTTCCCTTCAGTATACTCAGGGGGTGAGGAGTAGGGTAGCCCATAGTTGCTTGTCAGCTGAATGCTGCCTGCATATATTCATTGAGAGTCTCCCCCTCATACATCAGG
>CAZTXW010000163.1:0-2468 GCA_964617345.1 uncultured Sphaerochaeta sp.
TCTCTGTTGAAGTGGCATCCAATCCTGAATTCCTTGCCCAGGGATCAGCTGTCCATGACATGATGCATGCTTCACGCATCATCATCGGGGTGGAGAGTGAAAAGGCAGAGTCTGTGTTGCGCACAGTCTATGCCCCATTCGACCTCCCCATTGTTGCTGTCTCCCGCAGAAGTGCTGAGATGAGCAAGTATGCAGCAAATGACTTCCTAGCCCTTAAGATCTCCTACATGAACGACCTGGCCAACCTCTGCGAGTTGGTAGGTGCTGATATAGAAGATGTGGCTCGTGGCATGTCCTATGATGAACGTATAGGATCCCGCTTCCTCAAGGCAGGGGTTGGCTATGGAGGAAGTTGCTTCCCCAAGGATACCAAAGCTCTGGAATACCTTGCCCAGCAGCATGGCTACAACCTCAGGACTGTATCTGCTGCCGTAGCGGTAAATGATAATCAACGTACTCTATTGTATCGAAAAGCCTGTAAACGGATGATTACCTTTGAACGTGAATTTTTCTTTTTCTTTACTAAGAACTCTTTGGAGCCTCAGTCAGTGCCTTTTTCGGCCTGCCTCTTTTCTTCTTTTCCACATGTCTCTTAGACTTGTAGTCAGGGCTACAGCCCTTCGGGACTTCAAATCCAAACGCTTCACATATGGTAAGCTGGTTCCCCACGAATGGGGTGATGAACTTTGCCTTGTTAGTGTGCTCAATGCACCGGATCGAACGCATCTCATCTAGGATTTCGAGGGTTGTGGAGACCTTTTTGCACAAGCCTGTACTTTTCCAGATGTACTTTATGTAGGAGCTCAGTATCAGCCCTACAAAAGCAATGAGCTGCCTGCCCTCATACCCTTCTTCCGACCAGGTCCGGTTCCTGTTACTCACCATCTGGGTCTTCATCTGACAGAAATATTTCTCTTGCTCATCGCGAAGCTTGTACAATCTCCATATCTCCATGGCATCACCGGCAACCTTTAGTGTGGTGATTGCGATGTAGCCGGAAAGTCTCACAGCTTTGCTTACCTTGGCACTGTCTACAGAATATCCGGTCAGCCTACTGGTATCTTTGTCAATGGTGATCTTGTAGTAGGAGAACTCTTTGCAGAAGGCATCCACATCCCTGACAATGGTGGAGTCGGCAAGTGCCTGCTTAAGATCCAGACCCTGCTGCTTGACATCGGATTCTACCTTCATGCATTCCCGGCTTCTCCGTACGGAATCCAGGTACAGGTTCAGCCTGAGGCCTTTGGTAGGCTTGATGGTGCCATGCTTGGTGACCATGTCATATTTGACATCACACTGGTAGCAGTATATCTGCTCCTCAATGTCGAGCTCCATGCAGTCGGGCCTGAGGCCCGTCTCCATCACTCCCAGCGAATCGATAACAGCAGTGACCATTTTCTGGGATGTCTTGGTGCACATGATGAGGGGCCTTCCCTTGAGAATCTCTGTTTCCAGCGTCTCGATCTTCTCATAGCCCCTGTCCGTTATCATTGGGATGCCCTTGAACCCGGCATCCTCAAGGTCCTTGTATATCATGGCCAAGGTGCGCGAGTCGGTCATGTTGCCGGGGAATGACCTGTAGTAGATTGCCATATGGCTCCTGAGGCTGTAGACCACAACCTCATTGGTCTGGGGGAGTTCCACCCCTTCCTTGTTCTTGCCCCACCTGATGAAGGCAAGGTGGTCGCCGTAGGAGCTTTTGCTTGTGGAATCAACCGCAACCACATCATCGGCGCCCAACCTGGCAACCCTTCTTGTGACCAGGTCCATCCTGTTCTGTTCTGTGATGCTCTGGGTGAACAAGGTGACTGCACTGGCAGAAAGATTTCTCTTGGAGGGAGCCTTGGCTATGCGTTGCCACCTCTCCACCCTGTTGTAGTTGAATTCAGTGATGTAGGGAAAGAAGGCCAGGGTGAGGACATCATCGACAGTTCCCTTGTCACCACCAAAGACGGACTCGAGGTCCTTGCGCAGGCCGACTTTCTCCGCAACCTGTTCCAGCAACCAGATGTCACCATACTGGCGGTTGAGGTCCTCCCCATCATAAGCTGGCCTCCCCAACTTTTTCTGTCCTTCCTTATGCAGTGCCCTGAGCTCGTCCATCTTAGAGATGTCCCACTCCGGGGGAAAGTCGAGGGTGTCCCACACCTTGGGGGACTTCTCCAACTTGAAGTTGGGAAGGAACCGGAGGTCCTCAGTCACATGGCCCCATAGCACCTTGGAGTATTTCTTCCTGCCGGTGACGGGATCTATGGTAAAAGGCTGGGTGGAGGCATACCTGTGTCCCTTGACCAGGTGTAAGGTAACGCTGATCTTTCCGTCTGTTCTTGCAGGTCTGGCCATATGATCCCCCTCTTTAGTTCTTAGTAAATTTTACTATGAATTAAAGAGACAGTAAATGGTCTAACCCATTATTTTCAATGTTCACAACTTAAGCTAAGCACTCCCAAATTCTCAAGAATTTGACT
>CAZTXW010000164.1:0-2424 GCA_964617345.1 uncultured Sphaerochaeta sp.
TTGAATTGCTAGCAAACGCACCGGTCACCAAAGCGATCATGGTAATGTCCCTGCCCGTTGTGCTTGGGATGATGGTGCAGGTCCTCTATAACCTTGTGGATACCTTTTTCATTGGGAAATTGGGTGATCCCAATCAGCTGGCTGCCGCTAATCTCGCAATGCCTGTGTTTATTCTCATGATGGCCCTAGGGGGAATGATAGGCACAGGTGCCTCTTCCTATATATCCAGGAGCCTGGGAGAGAAGAGGCAAGCTCAAGCAGACAAGACCCTGACCATAGGGTTTTTCCTGTGTATCTTCCTGGGTGCGATAGTCACCCTTGTAGGATTGGTATTTCTCAAGAGCCTTGTCTCTGTCTTGGGAGCAAGTGCCGATACCTCTGGGTTTGCCTCCGAGTATGTCTTGGTGTTGTTCCTCGGAGGCATACCCATCATGACCAACTATGCCTTGGGGCAACTACTACGAGCCGAAGGGGATGCCATGGGTTCGATGTTTGGAATGTTTCTTGGTACTGTGACAAACATCATCCTCGACCCCATCTGTATCTTTGCCTTTGGTTTGGGAGTACGGGGTGCAGCCATTGCCACAGTGCTGGGAAACCTTGTCTCCCTCATCTTCTATCTGATGCGCTACGCCCAGCATAAGACGTTGTTGCAGATCAAGCCAAAACTGTTCTCATTCGACAGGACCATATTCAGGGAAATCTTTTCTATTGGAATCCCTGCCTCGTTGAGTCAGTTGTTGATGGGTATTGCCATGATCGTACTCAACAACATTGCAGCAGGGTATAGTGACATCGTGGTTGCAGGGTACGGAGTTTCCACACGTATCATCAGTATCGGTACATTCATTTTCATGGGCTTTGCGGCAGGGTGCCAGCCACTTATCGGGTATAACTATGGAGCCAAGAACTATCCTAGGGTACGTGCGATCATTATGCAGGGCGTCATCATCACTTCCCTTATTGGGATTGCCTTGAGTCTTTTCCTTGGTGTGTTCGCAAGAAGTATTACCGGTGTGTTTTCCTCTACTCCTGCTGTGGTTGATACCGCCACCATCATTCTGAGGGCTCTGATACTGTCATTACCCTTTGTCGGGGGGCAAATGCTCGGTACCGTAACTGTACAGGCCTTGGGAAAGGCTTTGCCAGCCCTGTTCCTTTCCATATCCAGACAAGGATTGTTCTTCCTTCCATTGCTACTCATCCTGAACGCATTGTTTGGCTTCAAAGGTTTCATCTATGCACAGCCGGTAACCGATGCTCTGATGCTCATTGTCTCTTCCTGCATAGTGTGGAGGATCCTTCGTAAGGAAGCCCGTAAAGCTTCAGGGGAAGGAGCTGCCAAAATTGCATAGGCTGTGTAGTGATCCCTTCATGAATCGTCCTCTGGGCCCGTCTCTTCCGAGCCCGGGACTACCTTTTGGTATGGGGGAATTGTTGTATGAAGTGGATTAAGTCCTTCTGCGATCAAGGCACTGTCAGTTATTGGAACCTCCCCTGCTGATAGGTTTCTCATGTCCTTGGTAACATGTTGACAGAACAGCAAGGATATCATCATAGTCTATCTATGAATATCGATATAAACGACAACTTGACCTCTGATCAGTGGCAACGTGTCCTGGACTTCTCCCGTAAGAAAGAAACCCCTTTCCAGGTGATTCTTTCTGACGTGATAGAGGAAAAATACCATGAGCTTCAGGAGCATCTGCCCTTCGCCCGCATCTATTATGCGGTGAAGGCCAATCCGGCTCCAGATGTACTTTCCCTGCTTGCTCGTTTGGGATCGAACTTCGATGTTGCTTCTGTCTACGAACTACGTCGCCTCCAGGAGTTGGGGGTAAGCTCCGATCGGATGAGCTGTGGCAACACGATAAAGAAGTTCTCCCATATCAAGGAATTCTATCAGGCGGGCATCCGCCTGTTTGTGACCGACAGCGAACTTGACCTCAGGAATATAGCGATGGCAGCCCCAGGCTCCAAGGTCATGGTACGCTTGATGGCAGAAGGTGGCCTTACTGCTGATTGGCCTCTGTCACGCAAGTTCGGATGTAGCCCCGACCTTGCAGGTGATCTCTTGGTGCTGGCTCGCAAGCTTGGATTGGAACCCTACGGGCTCTCATTCCATGTAGGGTCACAACAACGTGATATCACCGCCTGGGATACAGCCCTATCAAAGGTGAGCTACCTGTTTTCCTGGCTTAAGGAAAATGAAGACCTTGAACTGAAGTGCATCAACATGGGGGGAGGGTTCCCAGCTGTCTACCAGGAGAAAACCCACCCTATCGAAGTCTATGCCCAGGAAATAAAGCGCTACCTCCAAGAGGACTATGGTGATGACCTTCCTGAGATTATCGTTGAACCCGGGCGCTCCCTTGTTGGTGACAGCGGGGTGCTGGTTTCTGAAATTGTCCTGATCGCCCGCAA
>CAZTXW010000165.1:0-2419 GCA_964617345.1 uncultured Sphaerochaeta sp.
GTTCACTGCAATAGTCAACTCATTAGTCAAGGACATCCTGATGCCATTCATCGGCCTGATCATCGGAGGCATAAGCTTCGTGGACCTGAAGATAGTCATCACGGCAGCTACGGATACAACTGCTGAGGTCGCAATCCGGTACGGCCTATTTTTCCAGAAGGTACTCGACTTCCTCATCATCGCCCTTGTAGTGTTCCTCATCGTACGGACCATCAACAGGATGCGGGAAAAGATAGAGGCTCGGAAGAAGGTAGAGGAAAAGATAGTGGAGGCGATGAAAGAGGTTACCCCTTCCCCTCCACCTGTCATTCCAGCTGACATCAAGTTGCTTACAGAGATTCGGGACTTGTTGCAGAAACAGCAAGCCTGACAAAGGCTGAATCACTTGCATGCTTGGCATGCAATGGATGCACAGCTTGGTAAGAGAAAAAAGCAGCATATGGAATACCCAGATGCTGCTTTTTCTATCCATACCCTTGCTTTCAGAAAATAGGCGTCACCTCAATCCACTCGCTTGAAGTCAATAAAACCACGTTCAACATTGGTTCGTGTCAACTCTACCCGAAGAGAATCACCAACATCCAGGCCCTTATATCCTCTGGCCAGCCTTCCTTCAAGTGGGGGATCCATGATACGAACCCACGTACCCTTTGCAGCTGCCCCTGTGACAATGGCTTCAAACTGTTCTCCAATTCTTTTTTCAAGGAGAATCGCCGCTGCTGCCTTTACCATCTTCCTTTCCACCTTATTCGTGGAATTTTCAGCTTCATTGCACTTCTGTGCAAGATCCCTCAGTTCCTCCACAGTATAGGGGGCAGGGTCTCCTGAAATGGCTGCTTTCAAAATACGCTGGGTCATCAGGTCGGGATACCGACGATTGGGAGCTGTCGAATGGGTGTAGCTCTGTACGGCAAGCCCAAAATGGCCTTCACTCTCACTGCCAGGAACCTGGACCACATAATCGCCAGATCCCATTAGCTTTATGATGCTCAAGGACACATCAGGAAATCGAACAGGATCTGCCTTTTTCGATGCAATAAGGAATTTAGCAAGCGCTATCGAGTCAGGTTCTGCCGGTAGCTTCGTGCCATGACCTGCTACTACCGATACAATACGGTCCCATCTCTTGGGCTTGCTGACCACTCGCCTGATCGACACATAGTTCATGGAGGCAAGATATTTTGCCGTCACACTATTTGCCGCTATCATGAAGTCCTCTATCATCTCCTTTGCACGATTGGGAGTGTCGGTGATGATATCAACCAACGTATCGTCGGAAAATATGGGTTGTGCCTCGATAGTCTCGAAAACGAGGGCCCCATGCTGATGACGAAGAAGTCGCATCTTCTGGGCTGTCTCATCCTGGAGGCGCAGACTCTCCTGCAAGCCTGCAACTGATGCAATTTCCTTTGGCATCGGAGCAGTGTTGTCCAGCCACGCGGCAACACTGTTGTAGGAAAGCCTCGCCTTGTTGCGCACAATAGCCTTAGAAAATGCAGAATTCAGGACAGAACCATCCTCGGCAACTTCAATTTCCACGACTACAGCCAGTCGGTCAAACCCAAAGTTGAGGGAGGTGATGTCCGTCGATAGTTTTTCTGGAAGCATGGGAAACACCTTGGGTGCGGTATACACCGAAGAGGTATTCCGCTGTGCATGTCGGTCTATTGCAGAATCTTTCTTTACAACAGCGTCGACATCTGCAATGGCTATCAGAATCCTGACCCTGCCATTACCCAGTTTTTCTGCAGCGGAAAGCTGATCCAGATCACGTGAATCATCATTATCGAGGGAGCACCAGAGCAAAGGGCGCATATCAACCAATCTTTCGTTTGCTGGTATTGAAATGGGCTCCTTAATCTTCTTTAGTTCGGCTAGGACTTCTTTTGGGAAATCAGGGACCAGAGAGTACTCTATCATCGCTCTATGTGCGATATGTTCGAGTCGGGTGCGGTCTTTTTGTTCATTCGCTTTACTCATTGCTCATCCTCCATAGTAGATACAACACTGGTGAGTCACTCGCTCAAAGGAATCCTGGCAAAGACAGTGCCACAACCAAGCAATCACCGTAGGTCGGCAAACAGTAGTATGCATGGCTCACAGATGAGTCAAAAATAGGAGAGAGAACTGCTTTTCCCCTACTTGCTTGCCTAAGTATATCTATATTAAAGGATTGTCAGCCATTTTTCTACCGATTGGCTATAATTCCAGAGAAAACAGAGTAGGCACTTGCTATTTGCGTACCTATGGCCCTAGTACTTTCCACTGAGGGGAACACAGCAAATCTTTTCTCATCCCCTTGAAAACCCTTCCTTATTGCGTTACTATCGAGAACGCATCCGCTCTGATAGCTCAGCTGGATAGAGCACTTCCCTCCTAAGGAAGGGGTCGGGCGTTCGAATCGCCCTCGGGGCAATAA
>CAZTXW010000166.1:0-2368 GCA_964617345.1 uncultured Sphaerochaeta sp.
CATCTGGTCCATGTTTTTCTCCTACTTGCAATGTTCTCTGCCTATTTCCACATTTTTCCAAAAGAGACCTATTCAGTAAATCAGTCATGCATCAAATATACCGCTGATCACCTGTTTCATAAAGGGACCGCTCTGACCAAAGGAAAGCAACCCTTAAGAGACTTTTCGAAGAGTATCAGTGGCCACAAACAGACTGTATGTATTAAGTATACCCCATACAAGAAGTTGTATCATGTATAGGATTATTGACGATGAAGGAGATTCAACCTAGAATTATGAGTGAATTGGGGGACAGCATGAACAAAAACGATATCATTACCGTCTACGGATCAAATCCTACAAAAATGACCAAATTGCTCTTGAAGGCGATCGATTTCGAAGCGCTCCTGCCGGACAAGAGTGCCTCCATAGCCCTCAAACCCAACCTGGTTGTACCAGTCACAGCTGAGAGCGGAGCGACCACCCACACAGAGATTGTCATAGCCATCATCGAGCATCTGCAGGCTCTGGGATATTTGAACATCAGCATAGTTGAGAGTGCCTGGGTCGGAGACTCCACCAAGGAGGGGTTCCGCGTCAATGGCTACCACCAGATTCGTGATCGCTACTCTGTCCCCCTCATCGATGTGAAGGACGATACCTATGTGAAAAAGAGTATCGGAAAGGTCACAATGGAAGTAAGCAAGACCATCCTTGAGACTGATTTCCTCATCAATATCCCTGTCCTCAAGGGTCACTGCCAGACGGCGATGACCTGTGCCCTGAAAAATATGAAAGGGTGCATATCCGACCGTTCCAAGCGACTCTTCCATACCTTAGGCCTGCACAACCCAATAGCTGCCCTCAATGCAGTACGATCTGCCAACCTGGTCATTGTAGACAGTCTCAATGGGGACCTAGATTTTGAGGAAGGGGGAAACCCTGTAGAGACACATAGGATGTTTGCCGCCAGGGACAGCGTGCTGTGTGACAGCTACGGAGCGTCCTTGCTGGGCTTTGAGAACAAGGATATCCCCTATATCGGTCTTGCCCAGAGTATGGGAGTCGGCAGTGCAGACCTAGGAGGGGCGACCATCATCCAACTCAATGAGCCAAGTGACGAGGAGCCAGCCAAGCCAAGCGGCATGGCAACCTACCTTGCAAAGCATACAGAGCCAGATTCTGCATGCTCTGCCTGCTATGGGAATCTCATCCATGCGATGAAGCGCTTGGATGAGGTGGACCGTCTCAAAGACGTCTCTGTCCCTATCTGTATTGGGCAGGGGTATAAAGGGGTACAAGACAAGGACAAGGTTGGTGTGGGCATCTGCACCAGAGGTCTGGGCAAGAGCTTGGCGGGCTGTCCTCCCACGGCGATCGACATGATAGCCTTCCTCAAGGGGCTCTAAAGCAATTGCTCTGCCATGTATTTTCGATACCAAGCTACCCCTCTCAGTTGATGCTCTTCAACTGCCTTGCCACTTCCTGTATGCAGAACTGTGGTGATGACATAGTACGGATTCCAGTAAGCTCCTGCACCAAATCCTGAAGGTGCGCCATGGATGCCTGGGCCAGCACAATGGTATCGCTACCCTTGACCTGGCTTGCCATTTCAAGGACCAGCTTGTCATGCTTTTCCTTCTCTCCCGCCTTGATATGAACAAGGGCCTCAGGAGAGCAGCGTGAGGAGAGCTCTATCACCTTATTCTGCAAGGAGGCCTCCTCTTCCAGTTTCTTTAAGGTAGGGGCTACCGTCGCTTCGGATGTTGCCAATACGGTGATCTTACCTCCTTGAGCAACTGCCAAGGAGCACATCGCATCATCGATGGCGATGATGGGGGTGCTGAAGAAGGGTCTTGCTGCTACCACATGGGGGGTAAGGGTGGAACAAGTAACCACAATGAGGTCAGCTCCTGTTAACTGTGCGCTTTGCAGGTCATGCATCAGGCGCATGCGGTTCTCAATGGTAAAGATGCCACGTTCGATCGGATCAACAAGAAGGAACTCATCGACGATGTTGTACACCATGATATCCCCAGTCACTGTCTTGAGTTCTTTTTCGAATGTTTCATAGACACTCTTTACTGTATGCAAAAGTACGATACGTTTCATCACTACTCCTTTGGTTGCAGGCAGAGGGACTAAACCCTGCTGCTATTGTCTCTATCGTAAGAGAAAAGCCTCAACAAGTCAAAAACATACAACGATCCTTTACCAGGAGCCTGTCGCCCTCAATTATATCCAGTGAAACACAAGAATACTACAAAAGACCTTAGAAATGGGGAGAAGCATCATGGCTTTACAAACCATCACCACCTTTGCTATGGTCCTTGAGGAGGCTTTTCATGAACCTGTTGCAATTTGTCCTTTTGGCATTCCTTGTCCTGCT
>CAZTXW010000167.1:0-2363 GCA_964617345.1 uncultured Sphaerochaeta sp.
TCCTGTACCTCCCTATCGTCATCAAGGGTGGCTGTCACCTCATACAGGTGTGATCCAGCGACCTTAGCCCTATAGTGGTTAGGACTTGTCATTTCCAAGGAACGAACACTCTTTTCCCGGTAATAGGCGAGTCCTCTGCCGAGTATTACTGACGAATCAATATCGTCTTCAAAGTCATCAAGGTTCATAGGGCCTCCAAGTGCCAGTATTCTAGCATAGGCTATGGGTTTCAAGAAGAAGGGGCAGAGCAGTTTTCCATACCAGTACATCCAGCATCAGCTCTATGCTGATTAGAGCTGATGCTGGATGTACTGACCTTTGATGGGGTCTTATTGTTTTAGCAGAAGGCTTTTAGATTAGTTGCCTGTATCTTCACCTGCATATTGCATCTCTGGTTGCTCTTTTTCCTGTTCCCTTTATTCCCAGATCCTGTACAATACAGGCTATGTATAACCTCAAAGAGACCAAAAATACCTGTGACCTGTTTATGAGTGCCTATCATAGCTACAATGATTTCATCGGTGATTGGGTAGAAACAAAAGCCTCAGTCAGAAAGACTGTTCATGCATTCTTTAGCAAAGCCCAATCAAAGGACATGCCTGAGGATTATTGGTTGGAACAAGCATCGGTGTACACCGATGCCCAAATGCTTACCGAAGCCAAGACCATCAGGAAGATGCGCAGGGAAGTTGAAGGCTTTGTTTCAGACGAGGTAAGGAAGGTCCTCTCCTTCTGGGCCGATAACCCCGGCTTCTGGTGCTACTATGCCGTAGTGACAAGTCTTGGGGATGACTTCTTCATCATTGAGGATCTGCTTACCGGGGCAACCCACCTCATGCACTCCCCAGAGATCACATACATGCAGACAGATGCCCTTTCGAAGAACAAGCACTACCTCAGCCTGGTGCTGCCCAATGGTTCATGCCTGCAAACCATTGGCTTTCCCAAGTTCTTCTCCCTTCCAGCCTCCGATATGCAGTTTTTCTTTTCGCTATTCTCCCCTGGCCTTGATCTGGGGCCTGCCATCAGCAGGAATTTTATGCACCTGATCGAACTGGAGGGCATCAGCCCCATGCCCCTCTTTTTTGAAGGTGGCGTTGAAATGAAGCAGACATGGCAACCTTTCAAACTCAGGGAGTTCTCCATCTCCAATCTGGAAGGCACCTGGGATGCAAAGGAACTGGGCAAGCAACAGATATTCAGTTTTGTCCGTGAGGCTGCTAGCTATGCAAGTTTGCCCAACTCCCATATTTTTAAGACCGAGTGTGACATTCTGAAAATAGAGTTGGTGCGGGATAACAAAAGCGGGGAGATGGCTCTCTTTACCTCAACCGACACATCCTACACCTTGTTCTCAGCCCTGCTTAACCGTAGGTATCCTGAGCTTGCCCTTCCTGAGAAACCTGCCGTTTCCATTTCACTGGGGCTCGGACTACTCCTTGAGGAGGGTGATTACCCCCTACCCTGGAAAAAGTTCAGTGCCATCATGGGCATCATGGACGAGTATACGAGCAATACCACTGCCACACTGAAGCAACAAATGAAGCCCGCATACGATCTGGAACTCTTGGAGAAGCTGAGCTGCAAAAAGTCTGTGGACATACAGGATATAATTGTAAGAATGGATGAAGAGGTCGTTGCCGTGTATGCCGTCGAGCCTGAGGATAAGGTCTTTGAGATGTTTGATTGGCCGCAGCCACCCAAACAACTCCAAGATCTTTTTGACTCCCCCCTTGCTGACTCAGTTGTCTTTGAGGTGATGGATGACAGCAACAGCAGAGCCCTGTTCAATACCCTAACCAATGGCTCCTATGCTGAAGTAATTGAAGAAGATGGGTTGGCTTCATTCGTTACTTCCTTGTTTGAGGACAAATTCTCTGGTGAAGTAAGCATGTTTCTGATGAATGCCTTCATCTGGATCCTCTTCCACAAGGGAAGGAGTTGGATCCCTGCTCGTAGCTACGCTATCGAGATACTCAAGATGCAGCCATATCCCCTGACTGACATCTACTTTGAAAGGGAAGCCTTTCTCCAAGATTTCACCACGTTTATCAAGAAGGTCCTCTGCACCCGAGGCATCTGCTCCCTGGCAAAGAGACCTACTTCAGAAGAAGTTACAAAGGGCACCTATACTATCAAGGGGACAGATGCGTTCTATAGCCTGATTAGGCCAGGTGAGTATAGAGTCTATTGAGAGGGAAAGATTTTGATACGTCCAATAAAAACCTGCTAGTCATCGATAAGGGAGTATGATCAACACATATCACCCTTATTAGTCAGTGCCTCAAAGAAATTCTGGTTCCAAATGGAACTATTTGCCTTGAATTCTAGGAACTTGATTGCTTCATGATGCGATTGATTAT
>CAZTXW010000168.1:0-2313 GCA_964617345.1 uncultured Sphaerochaeta sp.
CGTGACGGTGGGATGGCAGAGTACATCCTCTGTGACGAGAAGGACCTCGTCCTGCTCCCCGATGAGCTGACCTATGCAGACGGAGCCCAGGTAGCCTGTGGCTTTGGCACTGTGTACGAAGCGATCGAAAAGGTCGGCGTCAGCGGCAATGATGCAGTTCTGGTTGTCGGCCTGGGTCCTGTGGGACTCGCAGCCCTCATGCTTGCAAAGGCTATGGGAGCAACCAAGCTCATCGGAATCGAGATGGAGCCTGCAAGGATTGAGCTGGCGAAGAAGCTTGGCCTGCTAGACCATGGCTTCACTCCCAGTGAAGACAACGTCCAGCAGATCAAGGCCCTTACCGGAGGCCACGGAGTCGAGCGTGCCTTTGACTGCAGTGCAAGCAATCCTGGTCGTGCGACAGCCATCAGGGCAACACGAAAATGGGGCAAGATCGCCTTTGTCGGTGAGGGAGGAAGCGTCACCTTCAACCCAAGCCCTGATATGCTCCACGACCAGAAGACCATCTATGGTAGCTGGGTTACCAGCATCTGGAAGATGGAGGATCTGGTGGAACATCTGGTGAGGTGGAACATCCACCCCGAAGACCTCATCACCCACCGCTTCCCCTTGGAGAAGGCAGATGAGGCCTACTCCCTCATGGCAAGCGGAACATCAGGAAAGGTAGCGGTCTGTTTTGACGAAGAGTTGAGATAGGTCAGCTGAACCCTTACTAACAGAAGCGGTGGCAAAGTGGTTTGATTCCTAGGATTGGGAATCGAGGGCGATGCCACCGTTCTCTATCATCACATGGATAGTTGGCAAGAGTACCACCTTCGTAGGAAAATCCTCAACGCTGCCTTCCATTCGCCGGATAAGGATGTCTGCAACACTCTGCCCTATCATATCGATGGGCTGGGCAGCTGCATAATGGCAGAACTTCAGTAGCGGGGCGTAAAACAGATGATCGAACGTGGCGAATACCATCCTGGAACAGTCTTCTACATTGCCCTCTGCTGCCAGACAGCTTGTTGAGCCAATATGCACCATGTCATTCACAACAAAGAAAGCATTGGGACAGTCTTCATGTGCAAGAGCCTTTTTCATCAGGGAGTACCCTGCCTTCTGGTTCATGCCACCCTGCATGACAAACTCCTGTTCAACGGGAAGATTGTGCTGCCTCATGGCATCCAGAAACCCTCGCAGTCGCTCTACCGAGGTATGCACGGTAGGCTCCCCGCCAAGGAAACCTATACGGGTGTGCCCTTCACGAATAAGGGCGTCAGTCGCATCATAGGCCCCTTTTCTGTTGTCGACAAGGACCACATCACACTCTAGGCCTGCTATCTCCCTGTCCAGCATGACCATAGGTGTATCCTTCAGGGCAGGAAGAGTAAAATGGGTTCCCACATTGCTTGCAGGGACTACTACCAAGGCATCAACGTTACGCTCCAATAGGAACGTGAGCTTTCGCTTCTCCTCATCAACGCTGTTTTCAGAGGAACAGAGCAGCAACGCATACCCCAAGGGCCCAAGAAGGCGCTCAAGCTGTTCGACAATCTCAGTGAAGAAGGTATTGGATATCTCAGGGACAATGATGCCAATGCTCTTGGTCTTTCTCATCTTCAACGAGCGTGCAACAGCGTTGCGCTGATACTGCAGGTCCTTGACAGCAGAAAGCACCTTCGCCTCAGTGACGGCATTCACCACACCAAGATTGTTCAATACCCTGCTGACAGTTGCAATGGATACTCCTGCCTGTTTGGCGACATCCTTGATCGTAGCTTGTTCACTTTTCTGCATATCCCTGACCTTTCAATGTTTAGTGTACGTATTGTAGTGAAATCAGGGATAAAATCCAACTGGCTTCCTTACCCCATCCTACCTTTCCCGTTGCTTTACAAAAACCAATGAAGGTACCCCCAAAGACAGAGCTAAGGGCGCAGTCCCTTGCGCTGACCTTTGACCAAACAGATTCCCCACAGAGGGAAAAACAACTGCACCCCTAGGGAGATTTGACATTACCGTACAATATGAGTATCTTCAAGGTATCCGGCGAACCCGGAAATAAATATTTGCAGGGAAATAATATAGATAGTCTGCTACGTTCACCTGTAGTGTGCGTCTTATGTGAAGATGATGTGAGACTCTCTGGATTTACACCCTGCCCTACATTAGGAGATACATGTATGTCTATGCAAAATAAAACTGCAATTGTTACTGGAGCATATGGAGGGATAGGCCAATCTGTCGCAAAACAGTTGGCTAAAATCGGCGTTTCTGTAGTGTGTGCCGACCTCAAGGGAGCCGATGAAACGGTAAAAAGCATCAAGG
>CAZTXW010000169.1:0-2230 GCA_964617345.1 uncultured Sphaerochaeta sp.
CGCTATACAGGCTTGAAAGGATATGGCTCAGCCAAAACAGCACAACTGCTCTCCATGAGCACACTTATCTCCTATTACGACCATAGTGGGATAACCATTAACGCAATGCACCCAGGCGATGTAAGGACCGATATGGGAGAAAACAATGGGCGCCTATATAAGTTTTTCAAACACCACCTGATAAACCCCACAGCCAGAACCCCCGCCCTATCGGCAAAGGCACTCTATTATCTGGGAGTCTCAGATGGGGTCAAAGCGATAAACGGGAAGTTCTTCAACTTCACCACTGAGGAGATCCCAGCCCCCCATGCATTGGACCCCTTAGTTGCTGCAAAGCTCTGGCAAACGAGTCTCGAAATGGGAGGACTGCAATGAAACCCAAACACTATGAGTACGTCATTGCAGGTGCTGGCCTGTCAGGTTTGACCGCTGCAGCATATTTGGCCAGGGCCGGCTATTCAGTCCTCGTCCTGGAAAAAACATCGGCCTTGGGTGGGTTGCTGAACTCTTTCACCCGTGATGGATACCTCTTTGATGCAGGGGCACGGGCAATCGAGAACTCAGGCATTATCAGGCCCATGTTGAAGGACCTTGGCATAGAGATGGAGCTGTTGAAGAGTCCTGTCTCGATCGGAGTTGAAACAGAGGTTGTCAACTTTGACTCAAAAGAGAGCATCGGCCGCTACAGACAGGTTCTGGAAACCTTGTATCCTGAGAGTGTGGGCGATGTGCGCAAGATTTTCCAGGTGATTAACAAAGTCTATAGGGAGATGCATGTCATCTATGGGTTTGAGAACCCTGTATTCAAAAACTACAGAGAGGACAAACAGTATCTCTTCAAGGAGCTCTTACCCTGGATGGGCAGATTCCTCCTGGCCATCTCCCGCATGGAACGGATGAATGAGCCTGTGGAGACATATCTGCGTTCACTATCGGCAAACCAGTCGGTTAACGACCTCATCGCACAACATTTCTTCAAACGGACCCCGACATTTTTTGCATTGGGCTATTTCTATGTCTATCTGGACTACCTCTATCCAAAGGGTGGTACAGGGAAGCTAGCCGAAAAACTGGCCCAAAAAATTCGAGAAAACTGGGGAGAAATCCAGGTCAACGCTGCTGTAACCACTATCCATCCTGCCAAAAGGCTTGTGCAAACCAGCAATGACCAGAGCTATACCTACGACAAGCTGTTGTGGTGTGCGGACCTGAAAGCCTTGTATCGCAATGTTGAGGCAACCGGGTTGGATTCTGCTGCCGTTACAGCGATCGCTACCCAGACTGCTCTAGTCAATGCAACCCGAGGCGGGGATTCGGTCTTCTCCCTTTTTTTAGGGGTGGACAGACCACCGGAGGAGTTCGCTGCCATCACCAGCGGGCACCTGTTTTACACACCGTCAAGACAGGGCTTGGGCGAAACCCACCTATCGGAGCTGAAGAACCTGCTGAACAAGGGCAGGGATGCCTGCACTAAAGAGGAGATCTGCACCTGGGTGGAAACCTATTGCAAACTGACAACCTATGAGGTCTCCATCCCTTCCTTGCGGGATGCAAGTCTTTCACCCGAAGGGAAAACAGGTCTGGTCATAAGCTTTTTGCTGGAGTACGACCTGGTGCGGCTAGCTAGCGATGCCGGCTGGTATGATGCATTCAAGCTATGCGTTGAGGACGAGATGATCAAAACATTGGACCAATCGCTCTTTCCCGGCTTGCTGGATGTGATCGAACTACGATTCTCATCCTCGCCGTTGTCCATTGAAAAGAGGTTCGGCAGTAGCGAAGGGGGTATCACAGGGTGGACCTTTGAACAGGCATCGCCTGTGGTCAACAGGCTCAAGAAGATTCCCCATTCGGTCAAAACAGCTATCCCCGACGTCCTGCAATGCGGACAGTGGGCATACAGCCCAGCAGGAATCCCCACAGCGATCCTGACAGGATGGTATGCTGCTGACAGCATCTGTACCAGTCGGAAATCGGCAAAGAAAAAAGAAAGGAAGAGCAACCTTAAAGGCTAATGCTGTGGTGCTTACAGGCTTAAGCAACATCTTATTTCCTGCTTATGGGGTTACTGATACCTAGCTTGGCCATAGATAAAGCCATCATTGGTCTGAACATGATAGCTCTTCCAAAACGATGTTGATGGGCATGCAGATTCCTTTATTGAGAGAAGTCAGGGATCAACTGCTTTGGAAAAGCGTGCGATCTGGCCTTGATGTAGTGCAACCCTACA
>CAZTXW010000170.1:0-2159 GCA_964617345.1 uncultured Sphaerochaeta sp.
TGGTTGTAGTCGATGGCCTGCACATTGGTCTGTCTGCTCACCATAAAGGTGTTCAGCATGATAAATGCCAATAGGATGATGAAGAAGTACCAAAAGGAGAAAGTGAACTTTTTCGGATCCTTTGGCCCTTTGCTTCCGAGGTGGACCCCAGGTTCCTGGTCAGGCTTCTTCTTGAAAGGCTCTTTCCAGTCTTTCGCTTGTTTGGCATACTCTTGTTCTTGATTCTTGGTATCGTGTTCCATTGCTATATGTTTCCTTCGAGGTAACTATGTTCCCCCACATCTTGAATATACCTCTGTAATTGTCAATCGGCAACAAGCCCTGTATAGTTTGGCCATGATGCAAACTAAAGTTGTTGTAATAACAGGTAGTGCCAGAAGGGTTGGAAGGGCACTTGCCCACCATCTGGCAAAAGAAGGATATAGGGTGGTATTGCACTGCAACACCTCCCTAGATGAAGCCCACAGCCTACAGCAGGAGTTGCACCAGATGGGCTATGAAAGTGAGGTGGTGCAAGGGGATCTTACAGACCTTTCCTCTTTGGATGCCTTGTTTGCCCGCTTTGTCGGGGCTTTTGGGCAGGTGGATGCCCTTATCAACAGTGCGTCGGTGTTCCTCGACACATCCTTAGAGGATACGACTGTCCAGCAGTGGCAAGCTGACATGGCCCTGCATGCTGGATCCCCTTTCTTCCTCTCCAAAATGCTGTACCAGCATATAAGGAAAAGGGAGACAACAGGTGCAGTAGTAAATATGACAGACACCCAAATTTCCTCCCCTCCGGCAAACAGACCCTCCTACTACCTATCAAAAGCCGCCCTCGGCCAAGAGACACGCATCCTTGCTAAAACCCTGGCTCCGTATGTACGGGTCAATGCAGTGGCCCCTGGCCTGGTACTCTCCAATGGCGAGGACGGGTATTTTTCCAAGATGGAAAAAATCCTGCCCCTGCAAAGAACTGGTACCCCCTCCGATATCTGCCAGGCGGTATCCTATCTTCTCTCAGCGTCCTTTGTGACAGGGGTGAGCATTGCTGTCGATGGAGGCCATCATCTCCTATAGGGTGAATGTAGGGTTTTATGGGTAAATGGGGTATTTTTCATTACCCTATAGCCGATTGGTCTGAAGATTGCGATATTATATGCTAAGCATGGAGGAATCATACGTAATGCGAACTAAACATATATCACTTGTTGTCACCCTGGTCCTGCTCGTCCTCATCCCCACTTCCCTGTTTTCAGCCTCATTGGATGAGATCATCAAGACAGCCTATGGCTCAAGTGAAGAGATCAAGCGGTATGAGCTGGACAGGAGGAATACCGCCCTCACCGTATCCATCGGAGAAGCGAAAGAGGAGCTGGGCATTAGTGTTTCAAGTGGTATCGTAAGTGCAAAGTATAATCCTGGTACAGGCAATTATGAGTTTGGGACTACTGGCACCAAAGCAACCATAACGCTTCCCAACGATGGAAAGACAGCCATTACTGTAGGTACCGGCTCCGTTTCCTACACTACCAACAGTAACAGGTATGCACTCAACCCTGAGGTAAGCGCCTCCCACACCTTCCTGTATGGGGATAGCGGTGACAACCGGTCGACTCTGCTGAACAAGCAGAGCGCTCTTTTGGGAACCCACAAATATGAAAGCAACCTTGTTCAGTTTGAGAACTCCATCATCAACCAGATCAAGGCCCTGCTTACCAATGAGAAAAGTATCAGCGAGACCCTCAAGAACATCGTCGTACAGCAGAAGGTGTTGGGTGATGCCCTCACATTGAGGACTTTCAGCAAAGACAGTGTTGCCTACAAGGAGCTTGAAAACAGCATGACGCGCTTGCAGGGGAACTTGGCAAGCCTGGTACACAACCAAGAGCTGTTGGAAAGCCAGTATGCAGAGTTGACCTCACAATCCTGGAACAGCAACGTCCGGCTTGGTCCTGCCTTGGCGAAACTGGAAAAATCCAACCTATCAGAGATCAGAGCCGAAACGCTGCTGGATGTCCTCTCTTGGGATGGCCTTCCCTCCATCCGGGAGCCAAACCTCACCTTTGAGAAGAATCCCAACGGCAACACCACAGTAACCCTGAAAGGCCTTGAACTCGACCTTGCCCAGGAAGACCTGAAGCTGGCAAAGGCAAATCTGACCAATAAGAATCTGA
>CAZTXW010000171.1:0-2070 GCA_964617345.1 uncultured Sphaerochaeta sp.
CCCCCTAGACCAGACTAATCCAAGAAAAATGTTCCAGGGAAATTCCCATGCCTGAGGGTGAAGGTCGAATAGGTAACTCTCTGGTTTTGCACGACATGCCTCTCAAGCATGAACGAGCCGAAGATGATGCTTGCAAGCAAGTATGCCACCAAGACCACGCCCCCTATGATAAGCATGCGATTACTCTTTTTATGATTGGACTTCATGATAGTTGTGCTCCTTCTTAAACAGGAGGAAATAGGTCTCTATCTCCTCGAATGTGATCTCCAAGGTCCTCATGGAGTCAAAAAAGTTCGGCAGCTCACTTTGGATAAAATGATCGCGCTTTTTCTTGAGGACCAGAGCCTTTGCTCCCTTGGCGGTAAAGTAACCTATACCCCGCTGATTTTCCAAGATGCCCTCTTCCTGTAACATGGAGTAGGTCCTGATGACCGTGTTGGGGTTTACTTCCAACTCCATCGCCATATCGCGGACTGAAGGGATACGCTCCTCCTCAACCCATACGCTGTTGATGATGAGGTCCTGGATATACTGGGCTATCTGCACATAGATTGGTGAACTGGTATTAAACTGCATCTGTAGCTTGGACCTCCTCAACCCTAAAGAAAGCCGTGACCCAACAGAACAGGGGCAGTGCTACGTAATAAAGGAGCTTGGTAAGGACCCTAAAGCCTCCTACAACACCTGAAGCGGGGCGGAACAGCAGCGAGTCAAAGGAGAAGACAACGTCAAACGCCCTCAGCGAAGAGCCATATTTGATGGAGAAGACGAGCTTGACAAACAGCAGGCCCAAAGCGGCCAGGACAATGCCTATCACCCCAAGCGCAAGGACTGTCTTGAAGAAATGACCTTTGTGGAAATAGGTGGCACCCAAGAGAAACAGTGCATGCCAGACCCAGTACATGGCCAACTGCGAAGCAGTATCCAGGGTGAAGGGGTTGAACAAGGTCACTGGGTTTCCAAAGAAGAGCAACTGCAAAGGTTCGATGATGACCGAAGCGACAAAAAACAAGACTATGAGGGCTATGGGATAGGCGAAGGCCGTAAGCACCCCCTTAGCAAGAAACTTCTCCAAGGATGTTGCAGGGAGCATCAGCCACTCCTGCTGCCCATTCTTGCTGAACATGTCATGGGCAAAGGAGAGGCTTGTTATGATCAGGCCCCCGAAGAACAGGAAGTTTGGGAACATGGAAGTATAGACAGCAGGAGAAAATCCCATTCGCGAGTATTGGGTGACAAACGAGTTTATCGTCTCAAAAGCAAACAAGAGGAGAAACAGCGTCGCCGCATAAATGGTAAGGTCACGCTTGCTTGTCTGTATCTCGCGGTTTATCAATAGGCCAAATCGATTCATAGCACACCTCCTTGCATAAGGGTGGGATTTTCAACCACAACGTTGAAAAGGGTCTCAAGGTCCATAGGCTGACCTTGGATACTCTCTGTCTCTTTCCGTTCCTTCAGGACCATCCAGCCACCTAGGACCTTTTCCTTGTAGACCACCCCCTCAGAGCCTTGGGGATCAGTGGTCACAAGGTCCCTGACATACCTGTCTGTGATAGAATCCACCGTATCGTTGAATATGATGGAACCGTCATGCAGGATTATCAGAGGGTCGATCAGATTCTCCATATCCCTCACCTGGTGGGTGGAGATGATGAACGTCCTCTCCTCTGTCATGGCTGAAGCCACAGTCTGCCTGAACTGTCTCTTGGAAGGGATGTCCAGACCATTGGTAGGTTCGTCAAGGATAAGCAGGGATGTATTGGAGGCAAGGCCAAAGGCAAGCAAGAGCTTTTTCTTCTGTCCCAAGGACATCTCATTGAGATTTTGTTCCATGTCAAGGTCGAAGTCCCTGCAAAACTGAGCAAACATGGCATGGTCGAAGCGAGGGTAGAATACCGAGCGCATTGCCAAATACTCGGCACCCTTCATCTTGGGAAGAGGAAATTCCTCAGGAAGATAGAAAATCTCGCTGAGCATCATCGGCTTGCGTCCTACGGGATCGAATCCCAAGACCGAGGTATACCCTTCATCAGGGAACAGCTGACCACAAAGCAACTTCAGCAAGGT
>CAZTXW010000172.1:0-2070 GCA_964617345.1 uncultured Sphaerochaeta sp.
CCTTATCAAGGCGATCCCTCTTGCTTTCTTTGTTCTTATTAGGTTCTGAGTCGTATCCTACTTGTTCACCACATTCACTGCCTTCCCCTCAAGAAAACTCTTGAGGTTATCAACAGCTATGCCCATAAGTCGGGCCCTGCTTTCCTTTGGGGCCCAGCTGATGTGTGGGGTGATGATGCAGTTCTTAGCCTTCAGAAGTGGGTTATCAGCCTTGATGGGCTCACTGGATACCACATCCAGACCTGCTGCATAGACCTTGCCACTGTTGAGCGCATCAGCGAGATCCTGCTCCACGATAAGAGGGCCTCGGCTGTTGTTGAGGATGATGACCCCATCCTTCATCTTGGCAATGCTCTCCTTATTGATGATGCCCTCAGTCTCGGCTGTGAGCGGGCAGTGCAGGGCTATGACATCGCTCTTTGCATAGAGCTCATCAAGGCTCACATATTTGCAGTCAGCATTGGGAATAGGGTATCCGTCATGGGCGAGGACCTCCATGCCAAATGCCTTGGCTATGCGCCCAGTAGCCTGCCCGATCCTGCCAAAGCCGATGATACCCATCGTCTTGCCAAGAAGCTCCATCAGTGGCTTGTCCCAGAAACAGAAGTCAGGACTCTCTGTCCATCGCCCCTTCTTGACCTCATTGTCATGGTGGGAGACATGGTTGGCAATATCCAACAGCATGGCAAAGGCAAACTGGGCTACAGCATCAGTACCATAGGTAGGGATGTTGCATACAGGAATACCCCTCTCTTTCGCTGCCTGGATATCGACCACATTGAAGCCTGTGGCCAACACCCCTATATAGGCGATCTTCGGCGCCTTCGACAGGGTCTCCCTGGTAAGGGGGGTCTTGTTGGTGATGACAATGTCAGCATCACCGATGCGAAAGAGAATATCCTTCTCTTCAGTACGGTCATGGACAGTCAGGTCCCCTAAGGCAGAAAGGCCATCCCAACTGAGATCACCAGGATTCAGCGTATATCCATCAAGCACAACAATAGTATGGTTCATCATGATTCTCCTCTCTTCACTAGTATGATCGTATGAAAGGTTGTCCAAACGGGCAACCTTTCATACAAGTCTTCTTTTCCTCTAGCGTACAGGAAGTTTACCTACTCGGCAAGGAATCCACCCGTACGTAGGGCCTCTCTCATTCTCTCTTGCTGCGTCTCTGGAGATGGCTTGTTAGGAAGATAAGGGCTTCCTACCTCCAAACCTACCATATTCGCATAATCCTTCGTTGCGACAGGGAAACTTGAAAGATCAGTCATGAGGCGTATAGGATTGAGCTGCATCTGAGCTTCCAAAGACCCCTTGAGGTCTCCCGCCACATACTTGTCGTAAATTGAGCAGACAAGCTTGGGAACATAGTTGGCCGTAGAGCATACAGCTCCCACAGCCCCAACTCCCAGACCAGAATAGATCAGGGTATCCTTTCCACACACCACCTTGAAACCAACATCCGCATTGCGTCTGATGAACTCCATGGTCTGGGTAAGGTCGCCGCTGCTATCCTTCATGCCGACCAAGTTGGGCACAGAGTGGGCAAGCTCCTCAACTAGGGCCTGGCTCATCGCATACCCACACCTTCCCGGGTTGTTGTACAACAGGACAGGAGTATCTGCCACACTCGCTGCAATAGAGCGAATATGTGTCTCTAGCTCATCCTCGGTGGGCTTGATGAACATTGGCTGCAATATGGAGATGCTCTTCGCCCCACAGCGCACTCCCATCCGGGCGATGCGAATGCACGCCCTGGTCTTTATTGCACCAACTCCCATATAGACAGGTACCCTACCAGCGGCTTGGTCTATGATGATGGAGAGACCTCTCTCCATCTCATCCTCTTCGATCATGTAGAACTCACCATTGGAACCAAAGGCGAGTATACCTGAGCTCCCCCCCTCGATGACAAAATCGACAAGACCCCTGAGCGCCTCTTCGTCGATCTTCTCATCGCTCGTTATGGGAGTCACTATAGGGGGAATGATCCCCTTGATAAAACTGCTATCCATACTCACCTACTTACCAATCTTCGTGCCGCTGAGCTTAGCGTAGTAGCGGGCA
>CAZTXW010000173.1:0-2053 GCA_964617345.1 uncultured Sphaerochaeta sp.
ACAAAGCTTGCCAAGGCCTTTGGGGTGAAATTGCTTACCATCCCCATAACGAAAGCTGTGACCCAACACTTCAAGGACATCGGCCATGATCCTGAAAACCATGATGTCACCTTTGAGAATAGTCAGGCAAGGGAAAGGACCCAGGTCCTGATGGATCTTGCAAACAAGCACTCTGCCCTGGTGGTTGGCACCGGTGACCTGTCTGAACTCGCCCTCGGGTGGGCAACCTACAACGGCGATCATATGTCGATGTACGGGGTAAACGCTTCAGTGCCCAAGACACTGGTCCGCCACCTGGTTGCACATTTTGCAACCAAGGAAGATCCATCGGTACGCAAGGTCCTCCTTGATGTGGTAGCGACTCCGGTTAGCCCGGAGCTGCTGCCAGCATCAGAGGACGGAACCATCAGTCAGGTCACCGAGGAGGTGGTAGGGCCCTATGCCTTGCATGACTTCTTCCTCTATCAGGTTGTTCGTCTGCACTTTGGCCCCGCCAAGGTCTTACGCCTGGCTACAATAGCCTTTAGGGAAGAATACGAGGAGCCTGTGATCAAGAAGTGGCTACGTACGTTTTACTGGAGGTTCTTCAGCCAGCAGTTCAAACGCTCCTGCCTTCCTGATGGTCCGAAGGTGGGTTCGGTCTCCCTCTCCCCCCGAGGTGACTGGCGGATGCCCAGCGATGCGTCGGTCCGGCTATGGATGGACGAGCTGGAAGGCATTTGACCTGGAATAGAAAAAATACTCACATTTTACCAAAAATATTGTACTCGCTTTTTGTATCCAACTCCTCTCTGTACTGTTATATATAGTTGAGGAGTTATGATTTTTATGAAAAAGAAATTTCTAGCCGTCCTACTTGTTATTCTTGCACTTCCTGCTATCTTGAGCGCTAGAAGTTTGCTGGATGTTAGTCTTGGCTTTGGTGGGGCGTTTACCAATCCAAGTGGCAGCAGTTTTTCTGAGGGCATCAAAGATCCTGCGAACTGGAAATTCGGAGGAGAGGTTGCCGTTCGTCTTACTGTCCTGCAGGCCCAGGCCATGGCATTCCCCATAGAATGCGATGACAATGGACAGGGCGTATTGCTGCTTGGCTTTGCAGGCCTGAATGCCCCTATCGTCGGTTCTCTGTTGTTTTTGGAGTTGGGCATGGGCCCTAGCGTTACCTATGTTCCCTCTACCAAGACCAATGGTGGTGCGTATTACGTATTGCAGGATGATCCTAAGGCGGAAGCTTCTGCGACTACCTTCACTGATGCACTTCTGAATAGCCCGGTGTATATGCAACTTGGCCTAGGATTGGAGATTGGAAAAGTGGGGGTGAGAGTACGGTATTTGTTTGAAAGCGATTCTACGCTGAAGGGGTTTATGGAAACAAAGTCTCCCATGGACCTGTTTCAGTTGAAAAGTGGTTCACTTTCCCTTGCGTTGTCACTTAAAATGTTTTAAATTTGTTATATAAGAACGATATGACAGGTATCAGCCCGTCACAAAAAGAGGTAAAAAGTATGAAAAAGAGATTTCTAGTATCACTCATTGTCGTATGTGTCCTTCTCCCTGCAACCCTAAGTGCAGCCATGGCAGGCTTGAGCATCGGTGCTACTGCACGGTATGACAAGAGCTTTGCACAAATCCAGACCTCCATTGATAATGAGACCTATGGAGATGAACTTGCAAAGATTGAGAACTATGCCTTTGGTGCTGATGTCCGTCTGAAGCTTCTGCTTGCAGAGATTGATCTTGTAGGCATGTTCGGCAGTGAGACTGTAGGGACAACAGACTATACAAACATTTCTGTGCTGACAAGTGTCGGTATCTCCTTGGATATCCTGAATGTCGCCAGAGTCGGTTTTGGCATGGGCCCCCGTTTCAACGTGCTTATCGATGATAGTGGAAATGCAGTAATTGAAGACTCCACAGGTAATGGCGTAGACAGCTTGGATGGCTTCGGAGAAGCGTTCATCAACTCCCCTGTTGCCTACCGTGCTACTGTTGACTTCAAACTTGGAAGCATGATGCTCGGCCTCAACTATACTGTTGATACTGCCTACACCTT
>CAZTXW010000174.1:0-2037 GCA_964617345.1 uncultured Sphaerochaeta sp.
GAGACATCATCATTGTCTTTGGTGGGACCAATGACTTTGGGCAGGCTGAGAATCCAGCGACCTTAAAGGTATTTAGTGAGGCGTATGATCAACTGGTGCAATCAATGCTTGAACAGCATCGGAGGAGCAAGATTTTCTTCTGCACTCCCCTGCAACGGACGGACAAGGCCCTTGATGAAGCGAATGCCCATGGATGGAGTCAAAACGACCTGGCTAGTACCATCAGAGGGACAGTGGAGCGTTATTCTGAGGCAAATCTCATAGACCTTGCCTCGCATACCATCAAAGAAGGTGATGGAAACCTTTTCGATGGGCTCCACCCAACAAGGCAGGGTATGAAGATGATCACAGCCCTCATGAAAGGGGGACTAAAACTCGACTGACCGGGGAGTCTCGCCATGAAATCATTGACCACCAATATAGAAGAAGGTGCCCTGCAGTTCATTGGTGAAGGTGCAGGACTTCCTGGCAAGCAATCGCTAAGGGCCTAGGTAAGGCAGAACCTTTTCTGCATCCCTGGCCATCCTCTGATGCTCCATTGCCAGAAGGTTGTCCGCCTGCATCTTGGATAGTATGGTGGAGACAAGGGCGAACAACTTCTTATCAGATCGGTAATCAGCCTCAGCAAAGAAGTCGATGCGTTGCTCCCGCATTAGTGTATGGCAGGTTTCCAATTCACCACTCCTATGCACAGCGATGCTTTTGCCCCCATTGGTCTTTACCAGCTTCATACATGGTACGTCGGTAAGCCCATCTCCAATATAGATCATATTGGTAAAGGGAACCGGGCGACTGTTCTCTGGGGTATAGTTGTTTAGTTTTTTGTCTTCGAACACATCCAGCACCCCTTTGTTGATCCTGAACAGGAACTGGGTCTTTGCCGTATAGTTGACCGATAGCTTTGGCCAGACAGCAACCCCGTTCTCATCGTAGAGGTACTCACTGGCATAGATGCGCTTGAAGCGGTCCCCAACAGCAGAGCCCTCTATGATCTCCCGCAGACCTGATGAGATGATGTAATGGTCAATGACAAGTCCAAGGCCTTGTCCCAACCTGTCGATATCCCCAAACCAGGAGAGCACCCCAGGGAAAAATTCCAAGTTCGATCCCAAGGCGACGAAGTCACTTCGCCTGATAGGCTGGCTTCTCCTCCTGGATTCGTCGAGCATCAGCTTCATATAGGCAAGGATGCTGTCCATCTCCTGCTCCTGGGCCAAGGCGTTGGCCTTTGCCCAGAAAGAGCGAGCCTCCATCCCAAGCTTGGGGATGAAGGTGTACTCCTGCATATCGCGGGTGGTGAGAGTCTTGTCAAAATCATACATGATGGCAATGGTAGGTTTCTGTTGCATATTCATAAGTATACCACGAGGAGCAACAAGAAATACAGACCTTATATGGTTGACATATCAACTAATTATAAGTATATCTTACCTAATGAAGAACCAAAGCATTGGGCGCCTCATCGCCATCCTGCACAGGCAAAGCCAAATATTTACCAACAAAGTCCTGAAGGAATTCTCACTAACCAGTGCAGAATACCCCTTCCTGTTCGCCCTGTACCACAAAGAGGGACAGACGCAGGAGGAGCTCTCCTCCTACCTCTACATAGACAAGGCAGCCACTGCTCGTGTCATCAAGACACTCATAGCCAAGGACTTTGTGACCAAAGAACAAGACAACCAGGACAAGCGGTGCAACCGTATCTTCCTGACAGAGAAAGCCAAACGGGAACGTGAAAATATTCACAAGCGTGTCATGCAGTGGAATTCCTACATCACAGAAGACCTTGACGATGAGACCTACCGATGCATCGTTGCTGGATTGCAGGCGATGGTCAAGCAGGTAGAAAAGAAACCCATCCCTGAACATACTGGAGCACAATGAATATGGATAAAGTGAACCCACTAGGTGAAAAGAAAATATCGAAACTTCTTATACAGTTCTCCGTCCCTGCCATAGTCGGCATGATGGCCAATGCACTGTACAACATCGTAGACCGCATCTTCATAGGCAACAAGGCTGACCTTGGTGCCTATG
>CAZTXW010000175.1:0-2029 GCA_964617345.1 uncultured Sphaerochaeta sp.
ATGCCTACCTGCACTGTCCTCATGGAAACATTGTTGGTTACCAAGAGGGGCCAGAGGTAGTCGTTGAATATGCTGATGAAGGATTGGAGGGTGAGCGTGATGACCACGCTCTTGCTGATGGGGATCAGCAAGGTGGTGAGGAATCGGGCATCAGAACACCCTTCGATGATAGCTGCCTCGCGATACTCGCCACTCACCATCCTGAAGTACTGGCGCAGAAGGAACAGATGCACTGGAGCGAGCAAGGATGTGCTGATGATGCCCAGATAGGTATCGGTGAGCCCAAGGGCCCGTATGGTGATGTAGTTCTCAATAAGCAGGGCATCACTGGGAAGCAACATGGTAGCGATGAGGATGACGAACAGAAGATTCCTTCCCTTGAAGGTATAGAAGGCGAAGACATAGGCAGAGACTATGCTGATGGTCATCCGTATAAGGGTTCCCAAGGTTGCCGTTACCACAGAGTTGAGAAGAAAGCGTGCAAGATTCGTCCCGGCGAAGGCACGGATATAGTTGGTGAGGGTCGGTTTGAGGGGAAACACCCTGGCTGGAATGGCGGTAAAGTCGGAAAAGGAGAAAAAGGATGCGTTGATGGAGTAGAAGATCGGGAAGACCACAACCAGGGAGAGGATGGTTGCCAAAAGGGGTACTAGCTTTTTCACTGGTAATACACCCTCCTTTGCTCGAATCGCAGCAACAGGAGCATGATCACAAAAGTGAGCGAGAAGACTACTGTCGCTATAGCAGACCCCAGGGCATAGTTTCCGCTTTTGAACCCTTCCAGATACATCTGGTAGACCAAGGTCTGGGTCGACCGGAAAGGACCTCCTTCTGTGAGCAGGAGGACAGGGGCGCTGATGAGCATCGCATCCTTGATGCTGGTTATGAGGACAAACAGGAGGGTGGGGGCTATGAGGGGCAACTGCAACGAGGTGAAGAGCTGCCAAGGGCTGGCTCCTTCGATGCGTGCGACTTCAAGGAGGCTGGTCGGTACATTACGCAGTGCTGATAGCAACAATAGGAAATCAAACCCAATATCCAACCAGACTCCTGCTATGACCAACAGGAGCATTGCCGCCTTGGGGTTGTTGAACCACTGGATATCTGCGCCTAGGAGGGAGTTAATGATGCCTATCGATGGATTGAACATCATCTTGAACAGCATCATGGAACTGCTCATGGCAACGGCCATGGGCAGGAACAGGAATACCTGGTTCAGCGATGCCAACTTGCCCTTACGGTTGGCAAGCATAGCAGCTCCAAGGCAGATGATGAGATTGGTGGGTACAAAGTAGAGGGTGAAGCGCAGGGTATTGGAGAGGCTGTCCTGGAAGGAGGCGCTTGCAAAGAGCCTGGCATAATTGTCCAATCCTACGAACGAAAGAGGCTTTCCCGTGATGGAGATGGTATGCAGGGAGTTTGCAACGGTACGGAGGAAAGGCCTGTAGGCGAACAGAAACGCCAATATGACAGCTGGTGCCAATAGCATGTAGGGTCTTGCTTTTGTAATCGTTTTCTTGTCCATTATCCTTGTATCCTCTGGCGATGATACTTCCTTTATTATCAAAAGGGCAAGGAAAAATAGGGCTAAATTCTGATTTCACAAACAAATATCTAACGTAAGGCGAGGAACGTCAGCTTTTTGGAGGATAAAACTTGCCAATTGGCCGAATTTGCTCGATTCGCCTATCCTTGCCTTTTACCTGGCTTTCCCACACAATAGGATAGTATATCATGTAGGGAGATGAACAATGAATCCAATACAAAGACTGGAAAACCAACTCTGTTTTGCCTTGTATGTCTGCTCGAAAGAGATGATACAGAAATATAAAGCTCTGCTTGAGCCCTTTGGCCTTACCTATACCTCCTACATCGTGCTGCTTGCCCTTTGGGAAGAGGATGACCAGACGGTAAAGGAGTTGGGGCAGAAGCTCTACCTTGACTCGGGCACCCTCTCTCCTGTGCTGAAGAAGCTTGAGAGTGCCGGGTTTGTGACAAGGGCACGCAACAAGCGCGATGAACGCAGTGT
>CAZTXW010000176.1:0-2018 GCA_964617345.1 uncultured Sphaerochaeta sp.
CCGAGGAGTTGTATTGGGCAGCAAGCATGATGGGAGTGAGACCCCACTCATTCTGTGCATGGATGTCAGCCCCTTCAGCGAGAAGGTCCTTGATCTCCTTGACTTTGGTTGCCGTTATAGCTGCACTAAGCAACTTCTTGTTCAGACTTTCAATATTTTTTGCCATAGTAACAAATCTCCTTACTCTTTGGTTCAATTGCTTTTATCTGTTTGTATTATCTCAAGTATCCGCCCAATTGTACAGAGCAGGACAATTTAATTGACAGAAACCCATCCTTTGTATTTATAATGTATGCTTTTCAATTTGCGTAGTAATACAGGTTTGTTGTATGATGGAGCCATGTTGACAAAAGAGATAATCCAGAAAGTACCGAAAGTCGAGTTACATGACCACCTCGATGGTGGCCTGAGGATCAGGACCATCCTGGAATTGGCAAAAAAGGACGGGGTCGTCCTTCCTTCTGAAGACGAACAGGAGCTTCAGTCCTGGTTTGTCCGGGGGTGCAAGCAGAAGAGCCTTACGCTGTACCTGGAGACCTTTGCGGTAACAACCAGTGTCATGCAGAGCCGTGAAGCGCTTGAACGGATCGCCTTTGAGGCTGTGGAAGACCTTGCCAAGGAGAATGTCGTGTATGCGGAGATCCGCTTCGCCCCCAACCTGCATCTGGAAAAGGGCCTTACCCCCAAGGATGCTGTCCAGGCGGTCCTCGACGGACTGGACAGGGGGAAGAAAAAGACCGGTATGCCATCGGGACTCATCCTCTGTGCGATGCGCAACCAGAGTCCGGCCCTCTCCCTTGCCACAGCAGAGCTTGCTGTAGCCTTCTGTGACCGTGGGGTTGTAGGTTTTGATCTTGCAGGTGATGAAAGCGGCTATCCACCGAAGAAACACCTCCAGGCATTCCAATATATCCGCAACAAGAACTTCAACATAACCATCCATGCAGGGGAGGCCTTTGGCGTCGAGTCCATCTGGCAAGCCGTCCAACTCTGTGGTGCCCATAGGATAGGGCATGGCACACGCCTCATTGAGGACATGACGCTTCAAGGGAACTATATCGAGGAGACCGGATCGCTGGCAAACTTCATCCGTGACCGACGTATTCCCATGGAGATGTGCCTTACCAGCAATGTCGGAACAGGAGTAGCCAGCGACTATGCACACCACCCCTTCCCCATTTTCTTCCGCAACCAGTTCAGGGTATTTCTCTGCACCGACAACCGTCTGATGAGTGACACCACCCTCACCCGCGAGATGGAAATTGCTGTCGAGTACTACAACCTGACCTTGCGTGACCTGGAGAAGATAACCATCAATGCCATGAAATCAGCCTTCATTCACCAGGACCAGAAGCTTGAGATCATCTACACGATGATCAAGAAAGGGTATCAGGAGGTACGGACACAGTATGGCATCCTAGCCTAGCGTGTACGCCTGAATACATCTATCGGATTGATCTTCATCCTGATGCGACAGTAGAGGAAGGCAAACAGCAACCCGCTGAGGTGGGTCAGGTGCGCTACGTTTCCTCCCCTGCCAAAAACCTGGCTATACAGCTCGATACCGGTATAGATGATGACCAGCGTAGGGGCTCGCAAGGGTATGAGGCCAAAGACGAAGATCCTTGCAAAGGGGTAGAATACGGCGAACATCAGCAACACCCCGTATATGGCCCCTGAGGCCCCTACAAGGATGACGTTTGTCCCGGCCATGAGATAGCTGATGAAGCTTATGATGCCACTGAAAAGTCCTGCCATCAGGTAGAACAACAGAAACTCCCTGCTGCCCACACGCTGTTCGACCATGGTGCCAAACAGGTAGAGGCTTATCATATTGAACAGCAGATGGGAAAAGCCGCCATGGACAAACATGTAGGTGAAGGGTTGCCAGATATATCCACCCAGCACAAAGGAGGGGATCATGGCCAGGTAGTAGGTGCTACGGGGATATAGCATGCTGGTCAGCAGGTACACCAGGGCATTGATGATCACCAGCTTGAGGGTCACATTCGTATAGG
>CAZTXW010000177.1:0-1954 GCA_964617345.1 uncultured Sphaerochaeta sp.
GAGGCTCCGATGACCTCCACCCCGTACTGCTGCAATAGGCCCAGCTTTTCAAGTTGCAGGGTAAGGTTCAAGGCGGTCTGCCCTCCCATGGTGGAAAGGATGGCATCAGGTTGCTCTCGCTGGAATATCTGCTCGATATACTCGGGCCGCAGTGGATCCATATAGATATGGTCAGCGATGCCCGCTGTTGTCATGACAGTTGCAGGGTTGGGATTGACCAGGGTCACTTCGTAGCCCTCTTCCTTGAGGGCCTTCACCGCTTGTGTTCCGCTGTAATCGAACTCACAAGCCTGCCCGATGACTATGGGACCGCTTCCCACTACGAGGATTCTCTTGATATCTGTTCGTGCGCTCATGCTCTTTCTCCCTGTACGACTGTGATGAACCGGTCGAATATCCACGACCCGTCATGGGGCCCTGGAGAGGCTTCGGGGTGGAATTGGACAGAGGCGATGGGCTTCTCCTTGTGCCACAGCCCTTCTATTGACTGGTCATTCGCGTTGATGAACCAAGGCAGTACACAAGAGGGTAAGGACGAAGCTTCGCTCATGAAGCCGTGGTTCTGGCTGGTCACGAAGGTACGCCCAGTGAACATATCCCTGACAGGGTGGTTCGAGCCATGATGGCCGAACTTCATCTTGGTGGTCTTTCCTCCGAGGGCGAGGGTAAGTATCTGATGGCCCAGGCAGATGCCGACAGTGGGCAGGACCTCCATCACAGCCTTGGTCATGGCTACTGCCTCACTCAGTAGCATGGGGTCTCCCGGGCCATTGGAGAGGAAGAGTGCATCACAGTACTGCCTAAGGACATCTTCAGGCGTTGCAGTGCTGGGCAGGAGTGTAACTGCAACATTGCGCTTGTACAGCTCGGCTATGATGGAAGCTTTTATGCCGAAGTCCACAACGGCGAAACGGAAAAGTGGTGATGTGGGAGTGGGCACTGAGGAAGGGGGATCGACAAGGGTTTCTCTGACCGACACCCCCTCGATAAGGTTGCGCTCTGAGATGAGGGGCAAGGAGCGAAGGACCTGCAATGCCTTTGCCTTCTCCGGTGCAGTAAGGCTGGGATGCTCGCTGTGAAGCATCAGGGCATTGCAGGAGCCGCCAAGGCGAAGGTGGAGTGTCAGAGCCCTTGTATCGACTCCCTGTATCCCACAAACACCCGCCTCTTTCATGAAGGCATCTAAAGAGACCCTCTCCGGGGGAAGAGGGCCTTCATACAATGATCGTATGACAAGTGCTGAAGCAGGTACTGACAGGGGGCAGTGCGTGCTCTCGGAGAAGAGAGGCTCACACCCATAGTTTCCTATGTGCGGGCTTGTCATGACGACCATCTGCCCATGGTAGGAGGGATCGGTGAGGATCTGCTGGTAGCCGCACATGCTGGTGTTGAAGACTGCCTCCCCAAATAGGGATTGTGTGTCCAGTTCCCTATAGTGGGGAGCACGCTTGCCGAACCCTTTGCCTGTGAAAGTCGTCCCGTCTTCCAGGATGAGAAAGGTTGTTTCCATTGTTGCTTCCTTAGTCCAAATTGTTGAGAGAATATCCAATTGCTGGAGTTTGTGCAACATAAATATGCAAAAAAACACCATAAATTTGAATAAATATGCAAAATGCAACAAGAATGGAAATTTGTGCAACAAAACAACCACCAAGATAGTGATTTTCTTTTTTTCCATGTAGGTTGAAATTACTCCTTTCCCATACCGAATACTTCTAATGATATTTTTGGAACTTGAAGCGTTCAGTATAGAAACATCCCTTAATTGCAGAGGAGGATGAAGTATGGTAGGGTACAATCTGAAAGGAAATATCAAAATGGCACGATTAGATTCACTATCAGTCCGTGGGTTTAAGTCAATACGAGAGATTGAATCGCTAGCCTTAACTGACCTCAATTTTCTCATAGGCGCCAATGGATCAGGTAAAAGTAATTTTCTCGAGTTGTTTAAACT
>CAZTXW010000178.1:0-1916 GCA_964617345.1 uncultured Sphaerochaeta sp.
AGGGCCTTCCTGTGGAGAAGATCCGGGAGAACGGAGTGAAGATCGCCCCTATCGTGAGTTCTGCCCGAGCCACTGAGATGATCTTCAAGATGTGGAAGAAAATCTACAATGACGTACCTGATGCCGTGGTCTTTGAAGGACCAAAGGCAGGGGGTCACCTTGGCTTCACCGAGGAACAACTCGACGATCCTGCCTACCAGGTAGAAGCCATCGTGCCTGAGATAGCAAAGGTGCTCACTTCCTTTGGAGAAGAGTTCGCCCGTGAGATCCCCCTCATTGCAGGTGGTGGTGTCTATAGTGGAGAGGATATCTACCAGGTGCTCCAGTCTGGAGCCCAAGGCGTACAGATGGCAACCCGCTTCGTAGCCACTGACGAGTGTGATGCTGATATCCGTTTCAAGGAAGCGTATGTCAATTGCACCAAAGAGGACATTGGCATCATCAAGAGCCCTGTAGGGATGCCCGGCCGTGCCATTCGCAACAAGTTCATAACGGACACTGAAGATGGCATCCGCCCAGCCTTTACCTGTGCCTGGAAATGCCTATCATCCTGTAAAGCGGAGGATGCAAAGTACTGTATCTCCATTGCTCTGAACAATGCCCGAAGAGGGGTTCTGCAGGGTGGATTTGTCTTTGCGGGGGTCAATGCATATAGGGTACAGGAGATCGTTCCGGTTGCTTCCCTAGTCTCAGAACTCTCTACCGGATACTTGCTGGCAGAGAAGCAGAAGGTATCCTCCAAGTTGGAGAGCCTGGTGGCAAGCATCCAGAGCCTTGCTGAACGGTACAGGTCCCTACAGGGACAGGTCATTGAACTGGGCAAGGCCTACGAACAGGCCCTTACCTCCCCTTCTGTCCTGATGGAGAAGGTATCCCTGACAGAACTTCGCAACAAGTATACGAAGGCACAGGCTAGTGCCAGGAAGCTCCAGCTCAAGATGCTGGAAAAGCTTATGGCATCGTGGTACCTGTTGGAGCCACAGACTATCTAGGAAAGTACCTATAGCAAGGGGTAAGCTCATATGGACAGGAATGCCAGAGAAGACCCATGAGGAGGGGAGAGTGGTGCATGCACCTCTCTCCCTCTCTATTCTCATCTTTCACCTCATCAGAGGAAAGAAAGCCGTTGCCTACAGCAGCTTCTCTGTTCCGCTGTACATCTCAGTGGTATTGATGACCAAAGCCCCGTGTCCGGGATGCTTGGTTGGATTCCAGCCCTTCATCCAATCGAACAGTGCCCCTGAGGTGTGGTACTCCACTTCCCCCTTCACCTGGTAGGACTTGCCTTCCTTGGTAATGAACAGGACCGTAGCCTTGCTCCTGGCATCGATATTCTGCTTGGTCTTGGAAAAGTAGTTGTTGGCTATGACGATACGATTGTCATCACTGAGGCCAACACAGGTTGCATAGATGCTGTTGGGCATTCCCTTGCTGTCTACGGTGGTCACCACAATAGCGCCATCTCTCTGATCCCAAGCTTGTTTCACCACATCACTCATGTGTTATCTCCCTTTCATTGGCATTCCCCCTATTGTAAACCTCTGGGACATTGTTGCAAGGGGAATAGAGAAAAATATGCAGAGGGTACAAGGGCTTTGCCTTCTGACCACTCAAACACAGAGGTCTCAATCTTACACATAATACGTATGTCGAAAAGAGCGCAGCAAAAATGCATGGAGGCACGTACTACTTCTCAGGGTATATTATCACCAGTAGGAAAGAGGGTCAGTTTTTCCAGGACCGTGACACGACTGATCAGGCAATCCCAACAGCCAAACCAAAATCCCTGGAGTGAAGGTGTCCTCTTCACTCCAGGGATTCATGGATTTATCGATAGGAATTCTTGTAGATAGCCAGGCAATCCTCATCGCTGAGCTCAACAGGATCCACCATGAACAGCCCTGCCATATTCTCTC
>CAZTXW010000179.1:0-1733 GCA_964617345.1 uncultured Sphaerochaeta sp.
CCTGGCTCAACAATCCTCTGTTCCCGGTCAGAGACAAATGAAAGCATTTCGGCACTAAGTGCAAAGGTCACCCTACATGACTGTGCAGGTTCCAAGGAAACACGTGCAAAGCCTTTCAATTCCTTCACAGGCCTGACAATTGAGGCAAACAGATCATGGACGTACAGTTGCACTATTTCATCACCTGCAACTGTGCCTGTATTTGTGATGGTCACAGCAATATTGACTGTCCCTTGTGTTGTAATCTGCTCAGTATCCACTGAGAAGCCATTATAGGAAAAGCTGGTATAGCTCAATCCATAGCCAAAAGGGTATAAGAAACCGAACTCCTTTTGTTTTGGGAGTCCTTTTGCCTTCGGAGTATGATTGTAGGCATAGGGAAGAGAGCCTGCACACAGGGGGAAGGAGAGTGGGGTCTTTCCACTTGGATTTGCCTTGCCGAACAGTATGTCTGCTATGGCCTGTCCTCCCCCTTCTCCTGGTAGCCATGCTCCAAGTATGGCTGAAGCCTTCTCACTGGCATATCCAAGGTCATAAGGACGCCCACTTACCAACACGAGCACTACGGGCTTCCCAGTATCTAGGATAGCATCAACAAGCTGCTGCTGCACCCCTGGAAGAACCAGGGAAGAGACATCAGAGCCTTCACCTACAGTTCCCTGCTGGAAAAGGCCGACCAAGTCTCCCACTACCAACACAACAGCGTCTGCCTTTTCGGCCGCTGTGACTGCTTTTTTGATGCGGCTAGTATTTTCGCTGAGCTTGTGGGGGGTATCCCCTAGTGCGACATCCCCGGGGAAAAAGATAGCCTGCTCCACTTTGGACTCATATAGCATGCATCCAGGTTCGTAGATGACCCTTGTCGATGGGGAGGCTTCTTCGATGGCACTCCTTATTGTTCTGGCCTTTGCAGGGACGGTAGATACACCACCTTTAGAGCCTTGCAGGTGAATAGGTGCCGAATAGCCGTTATACATTGCATGCGGATGGTCGGCAAGAGGGCCTATGACTGCCACCTTTGTACCCGAAGAGAGGGGAAGAACCCCTTCATTCTTGAGGAGCACCAAAGATTTTGTCGCCGCTTCCACTGCAAGGGCATGATGTTCCTGGCTATTGAGTTCGATAGCTCCGATATCGATATAGGGGTTATCGAAAAGACCTTGGCGGAACTTTTCCCCAAGGATATTCAGCACAGCCGCATCAAGGTCCTCCATGGAAAGCAGTCCTTTTTGTACCGCTTGCACCAGGCCCTGCTTATAGGTGGTACCGCTGGGAAGTTCAAGGTCAAGACCTGCATGCAATGCCAAAGCTGCGGCATGGGCAAGGTCGGGGGCAACCTTATGGTCATGGTACAACTGGGCAGGAGCCTCATAGTCGGCTACGACCAACCCGTCAAAACCCCACTTCTTTTGTAACAGGTCAGTGAGCAAGGATCGGGAACCGGAGCAGGGTTCTCCATCGATATCATGATAGGCAGGCATGACCGACCCAGGGTCGGCAGCTTTCACGACCATCTCAAATGGTAGGGCAAAGGTGTTGTGCATCTCTCTCATTCCCATATGGACAGGTGCATGGTTTCGTCCCCCTTCGCTATTGGAATGTCCTAAAAAATGCTTAAGAGTAGCTATGGGCATGCGGTTTTTCCCCTGTAAACCCTGCACATAGGCAATGCCCATGCTTCCGACAAGATAAGGATCTTCCCCAAAGGTCTCTTCAGTGCGTCCCCAACGGGC
>CAZTXW010000180.1:0-1683 GCA_964617345.1 uncultured Sphaerochaeta sp.
CTTGTTTTACAAAGTCGAAAACAGGTGCGCTTGCATTATCACCATTTTTATAATTATGCTTCAAGATGCTAATGGTTCCCTGTTCTGTCTCAACAAAGGGCTTGAATGATGGTCCTGCAAAGAGGGATACGGATAGGAGTGTGATGATGAGCATGCTAGTGAGAAGTCTGCGTTTCATAGTGCCTCCTAATGATTGTGTTGTGAACAATACTATTGCAAAGGGAGCATAAAGTCAATTAATAATAATTATTCTTATTAAACAATCCGTCCACATTGTATCTTTCTTGCTGCATAGAAGCCCAAAAGGATATAGAGGCTGGTAAGGATGAATACAGCGACAAAGCCGATGGCTGCCACCAGCGCTCCTGCCAGGATGGGATAGAGGATGTTCATGATGGATCCTGCACCTGCAAGGCCAGAGTAGAGAGGCCTGTTTTCATCAGAAGATATTTCCAGCAATACCCCAGGGGCAACTATCTGGTAGAGCGCCGCACTGCTTCCTGTTAGCAGGAATACCAAAGAGAAGGTAACAGGTGATGACGATGCGAGTATCGCGACCGGTGGGATCACAACACCCAGGCCTACAAAGAGGTAGAGCAGCCTTCTGTAGCGTTGCCCTTTGGAGAGGAAGGTCAACAGCGTATTGGTAAGGAGGGATCCTGTCATCTGGACCAGCAGGAAGGTTCCTGTAAGGCTGCCGTCAATGGAAAACCTTGTCCTTGCAAAAAGAATGAGAAATGGGATGGTGGAGAGTATGACCCCACTTGTATTGATAAGCAGCAGGTAGAGGCGCATATTCTTGTCCTCCTTGATGACCTGACCAAAGGCAATGAACCGTTTGCCCAAGGGGAGCTTCTCCTTCACAGGGGCATCCTCCTCCTTGATCATCCAGAACCCGATGGTTGCAAGGGCAAGGAGGGCACCTGCCAGCAGGAATAGGGTGGAGTAGTTCCTTGGGTAGGGAAGGGCTGAGAGTATTACCTTAACCAGCAGGGCTGAGGCGATGACCCCGACACTGGAGATGAGTTGCTTGGTGGTCAGTAGCTTCTTCCTTTTGTTTGGTTCGATGCTCCGCCCCAGGATATCGGTATAGGAGATGTTGGCAAACGCACCGCTGAAAGAAAAAACAGTCATCAGGCCCAGTATGGTCCAGACCTTCCAAAGCCCAACTCCCGAAAGGGTGCGCAAGAAGATTCCCAGGACTATGAGGGCTGTGACCCTGAGGTATATGCCTGCAAGCAGGGCCGGTTTCTTTCTCCTGAGGGGAAAGATAATCCCAGCAAAGAGCAACTGCATGAAGCTTGTGCCTCCGATCATGATGGAGGAGAGGATGCCCATATGCAACGATGTCGCACCGCTCTCTGCGAGCATGTTCGGTACGACGGTGTTGATGTCTATGAAGTTCATAGTCAATGCGAGGAAAAGTGCATGCACAAGGAATGCTGTATAGTTGCGTCTCTGTATCTGCTGCTTATTCACGGTTTCAGTCCTTTTCCAAAATATACTCTATTATTGTGCAACCGCCTATATTTGGGTTCTTTGTAATGCGACGGGCTCTGTCCCATAGGAAAAAAGTCAGTAATCTCCAGGAATAATCTTTGCTGAGAGACACATTTACTTTCTTTAAAACAGGACAAACGCATGAACGGTAGCTAACTATATTCCTCTCTTAAAATAACCACC
>CAZTXW010000181.1:0-1660 GCA_964617345.1 uncultured Sphaerochaeta sp.
CAGCGTGGTCAACGGGAACTTACCTCCGATCTTGCTGACTATGTGGCAAGTGCGATGAAACAGTGGGCCCTCACCCGGGGCGCCACCCACTTCTGCCACTGGTTCCAGCCCCTTACAGGCCTTACAGCCGAGAAGCACGACTCCTTCATCACCCCCACCAAGGGCGGTAAGGTCCTGCTCGAGTTTTCAGGCAAGGAACTCATCAAAGGTGAGGGCGATGCCTCTTCATTCCCCAATGGTGGCCTGAGGGCCACTTTTGAAGCTCGTGGGTATACCGCCTGGGACACCTCCTCCCCTGCATTCCTCAAGGATGTATCAGGGGTGAAGACATTGTACATCCCCACAGCCTTCTTCTCCTACAATGGGGAGGCACTCGACCATAAGGTTCCCCTGCTTCGGGCTAACCAGGCCATTGAGAAACAGACCCTCAGGGTCCTTCGTGCCCTTGGCAACACCAAGGCAAAACGCATCATTGTCAATGTAGGACCTGAGCAGGAGTACTTTTTGGTCGACAAACAGTACTATGAGATGAGGCCGGACCTTCGCATCGGCGGGCGCACGGTAATGGGAAACCTTGCAGCAAAGGGCCAGGAACTGAATGACCACTATTACGGCACCATCAGCGACAGGGTGACCATATTCATGCGGGAGCTGAACTATGAGCTGTGGAAGCTCGGCATCAGCAGCAAGACCCAGCATAAGGAAGCCGCTCCCAATCAGTTTGAGATAGCTGTAGTCTATGATGCTGCTAACCTTGCAGCAGACCACAACCAGCTGCTTATGGATGTCCTGCAGAGTGTAGCACTTCGCCACGGTATGGTGGCCTTGCTCCATGAGAAGCCATTTCTTGGAGTCAACGGCTCAGGCAAGCACGACAACTGGTCCCTTGCTACCGATGATGGAACCAATTTGCTCTCCCCTGGATCCAACCTGGAGGACAATATCCAGTTTCTCCTCTTCCTCACCGCCTTCATCAAGGCGGTGGATGAATATGCCCCCCTTATCAGGTGTGGGGCAGCTACCGCAGGCAATGACCACCGTCTGGGATCTTCCGAGGCCCCTCCGGCAATCATCAGCCTCTACCTTGGAGAACAGCTCAGTACAATACTGGACGACATCTCAGAAGCCAAAACCAGTTGCAAGAAGGATCGCCAGTTCGTAAAGCTCGGTGTCTCCATGCTTCCCCAGCTTCCCAAGGATCTGACAGACAGGAACCGTACCAGCCCCATTGCCTTCACAGGAAACAAGTTCGAATACCGCATGGTAGGCTCTTCCCAGACTGTGTCGAATGCGAACATCTATATCAACACCGCCATGGCGGAGGTGTTGGAGGAAGTGGCTGACAGGTTGGAAAAGGCCGCTGACATAGACATCGAGAGCCACTGCATCATCAAGGAGTTCTACCAGGAACACAAACGAATCATTTTCAATGGCAATGGATACGATGAGGCATGGGAAATAGAGGCAAAGAAAAGGGGACTTCCCAATTTCTGTGATACCGTCAGCGCTCTTCCAGAAATGATGAGTGAAAAGAGCCTGAACCTTTTGGCAAGCCAGAAGGTACTCTCACAAAGCGAAGTCCAGTCTCGCGTTGAAATATCACTGCAGACCTATAGCAAGCAGGTCAACGTTGAGGCAGCCATCATGGTCGAGATGTGCA
>CAZTXW010000182.1:0-1604 GCA_964617345.1 uncultured Sphaerochaeta sp.
AGAGAGCGTGCCACCGAAAGAGCCTTTCGTAGGCACGCCACCACGTCTTTTGACCAGAACCTACTCTTCCGAAGAGAACATGATTGCCTCTTCTGATGGCCTCAATAGGCTATAGAACGCATCCGTTGCCTTGATGGCATACAAGCCATGCTTCACTTCCTCAGGCGTAGGACGGGCCTTGAGGGAGCAGATGCCACGCGTTGCGAGTTTCTTCTTGATGAAGGTGCTGAATTCCTCTATGAAAATCGTATCGTTGAAAAAACTCTTCTGAATATCCTGGGGAAAGAGCTTGAGCATCTCGATGGCATAGCTACGAACTGGTAGCCATCTCTTCCCATTGTAGTAGAGGATCCAGAAGAAGGAGTTCATCAGGATTAGGACGGCATCCTCATCAAAGTAATCAGTGAACAGGTTTTCCACAAAGGCCAGTATCCCCTGTTCACGTATCTCTGCGTCTGATGACCCGCCTGTTATCTTGGAGAATTGCTCGGCGGGATTCATCGTATGAAGGATTTCAAATAGTGACGAATATTTCAGGTCAGAATCAAAATCGGGCAGTATTTCCTCAGAAGGAAGAGGCCATCCTGTCAGTTCAAGCTCCTTGTCTGCAAGGGAGGGCTCGTAGACCTGTCTCTCCCGATCAATCTTTTCCTGTATGGCTAGAATATTCTCGATAGCTGCATCTACTTCCTGTATCGTATAGCCCTTTCTTGCGCAGAAAGCCTCCCTGTCGAAAGGAATGTTTTCATTTTCTGCTTCTTTGAGTGCCATGGTCAGATGGATCGTCAAGCCAAAGCTCTTGAAGTTTTCTTTCCCACTGGGACTTTTCTGTCTTTTTGGAGGACTTGGTTTTCCTTTTGTTTTGATGGGAAATTGATCTTTTTGCATAGGGTTCTCCGTTTGCTCTGTATTGGTGTAAGTCACCCTGCATATGAGAGGGTTTTCTTGAACTTCTCCCAAGGAAGGGTTACAGGTAACTCGATGATGTGCAGGAAGAGTCTGGCAGGAATTGACACTGCAGGAACTTGGGGCAGTACAAGATGTGGGTAGGCACGATGTAGCAACGCAGCATACAACGCATGGCAAGGCTCTGAGTTGGTCATGAAGCCCATCTCCCCTATAGCACTGTCCCGGGCCAGCATCCCTGCCATGAGGGGCGGCTCTGTGTCAAACAGCTCCCTGTAGGGAAGATCATCCAAGCCTTCTTCCAGCTCAACCAGGTCGTACCTAACCTGATCCCCTACGGAGACTGTTTCCCACGTTCCCTCAAGGCGAGTAATATCAAACTCCTCTAAGGTGAATGGTTGCCATGTGGTCTTGAGTTCATGATCGCCATGCATTGAGGGAGGTAGTAAACTTATAGCATCCAAGGTGAAGAACTTGGCATAGTTTTCGTTAATCATATCATTCAGGATTGTCTCATCAGAGAGGTCATCATCAGAAAACAGATGGCAGTAGAAGATCAGATCCTCCTTGCATAGGGTGTACTGCCTGAGGAGGGCAATGTTACTCAGGAATTCCCCATCATGCCTCATCAGCGAAATGTAGGTTTTGCATCGATCGCCATACCGCTTTATCCTGTCACACAAGGCTGGGGAGTGCAT
>CAZTXW010000183.1:0-1582 GCA_964617345.1 uncultured Sphaerochaeta sp.
TGCGTAGCCTCTCTTCCTTGGTCCAGCCCCCTCCAAACCCATCGGCAACATCGCAGAGGCCATCGAAATGAAAGGCGCGGGTAAGGTACGCCGCCGTTGCAATGATCAGGGAGGAACGGACATAAGGAGAAACGGGCAACAGCGCGATGCCCACCGAGAACAGGCCCAGAGCAAACCCCACAAGGGGAAACCAGAACAATGTCCTCTTCTCGTTGGTGCACTGCTTTCCCGGAAAGGGAAAGCGGGTAAGGGTACGAAATGCACCGGGCAAGCCACACTCGATCACAGGATATCACCCTTGAGGGCCAAAGGAAGCCCTGCCACCAGCAGGATGACATGCTTGGAGATCGCAGCAATATCCTGGTTCATCCACCCCGCGATATCGCGAAAGGCACGACTTTCTGCATCGGCGGGAATGATGCCAAGACCTGTCTCATTGGTTACCAGAAGGATATCGCAGGGAGGGTTCTTGAGCACTGCTATCAGCTTCTGTATCTCCTGCGCAGTATCCCTCTTGTGGTAGAGCAGGTTTCCCAGCCAGACAGTGAGGCAGTCAACGACACAGACCTCTACAGAAGGGGGAAGGGTCTGTATTGCCCGGGCAAGATCAAGCGGCTCCTCTATGGTGATAAACCTCTCTGCGCGGTCCTTCTGATGAGCTGCTATGCGTTCCTTCATCTCACGGTCTATGGGCTCGGCCGTTGCAATGTACGCCCTGCTGGAGGTCCCATCACAGACATTGAGGGCGTAGTCCTGGGCATAGGAGCTTTTCCCGCTGCGCCCCCCCCCTATGATGAGGCTCGTCTGGCTCTTGAGACGGGTTCGGATGCGCACACCACTGGTGGTGGAGGAGACAGAGCCCTTGGAGTCCCTGATGGTCGACGCATGGGCCTTTGCCTTCTTCAGATCGATTGTTGCCATAGCTTGCTTTCCTCTCTTTTGCCCATCATAGCATGGCTTTGGCGCAAGTGGGAGAGGGATGTGAGAAAGTCCTGCTCGTTGAATACCTCGAGTGTCAGCACGCGCTGCTTTCCATCCTCCTCTTGGTCAACCAAGGCGGAGAGGAAGCTCTCAATAAGCAGGGGGTCCCCTTTGGTGAGGCTTTTGTGGTCGTGAGCTTTTGCATCAACACCATGAAGGTGACAGACTCTGGTGTTGGGAAGCAGGGAAGAACAGCTACGAACTGCATCATAGCCCATCATCCAGACATGCCCGATATCAAGGGTGACTGCCAGGTTGTGCCTCGCGACCAGCGTCTCTACCAGTGCAAAGGGATAGCTGAGCGTCTCGGCACAGAACATCTGGCTATCGAGGGCACTCTTTTCCAACAGGCGGGTGACACTCTCATCGAGACAGGAGAGCCAGGCGGGAATATCTGAGGAGGGTTCTGTTCCATACAGGTCGGGCGTCAGGTGCAGGATATAGGCAAAGGGATCCAGCTTTTGTGTGAGTTCAACTATCTTCAGGTAGGTATCCAAGGTCCTTCTTCGGACCTTCTTCTCCGTTGACCCCGGATAGACATCCAGGGGAAAGTGAACGGTATAGGTGAGATCATATTCCCGGGCAAGCTCTTGCAGTGCCC
>CAZTXW010000184.1:0-1520 GCA_964617345.1 uncultured Sphaerochaeta sp.
CGGATCCTCCGCATTGTGGTACGAATCTCTTCCACATGGTTATCGAAGACTTCAAGCTTGACAGAATTACCTGACAAGACAGGTGTTGGCTTGCGTGTTATCCAGGAGGGAAAACCCAAGCTGCTGACAAGCGTATCGAGGCCTGCAATGAGGGAGGGAAAGAGTATGCAATATTTCTTGGAGAATACCTGCTCGTCAGCAAACTGCAGGGAGGGCAATTCATACCCCGGTTCAAAGAGTTGATGTGAAGCAAGGAAGGAACCATACTCGTGGTAGAGGATCTTCACATCTCTTTGCATTGCCTCAGGCATCAGGGCGAGGATCTCCTCATCCAACGCATCGCCAAGCTGGGGCAACAGGGATGCCAGGTAGGTACTGAATCGGCTGTTCGCCTCAGGGAAGTCTGGATTGATGAAATAGGTGAGCCCATGCTCCTTCTCAAGCAGAGTACGGGCAAACAGCTGACGCATCAGGGTGTTTGCAGGCTGTTCATCTGCATGCTTGGGCAGGAACTGGGCTCTGAACACATCAAAGGAGATGGCCTGTTCTGCAAGGATGGCCTTATGCTTTCCATGGAGGGCATAGTCAACCAAATAGCTTCTTGCGGCAACCTCTGTAGGGAATACACAGATGTATCCCTCATCAAAAGCGGTATGTACATAGGTTCGTTTCGTCTCTCTCATACATTGCAGTATACCACGAATGTGTGTACCATTACTCATGCTTATGCCAGATCAGGGACAAAAATCCACCCAGACGAAAACAGGACGGTTTCCTCCCCTTGCAGGAGCGCTCTCTGTCCTACTGAGCGTCTATATATGGCTGAACCTCGGACCGATCCTAGCCTACCAATTCACCAGGGTGACACTCGAGGATGAGCTCCTCAAGGCCTATATTGTTGCAAACATACCCTTCTTTGCAATGGCCTTTGGCCTGTACCTATCGCTACGCTTTCTGATGCGTACCACCGTCAGACATATCATCACTGACAAGAAGAGAATCGATTGGTCCCTTATGGGACAGAGTGCAATGGCCTACCTCGCGGTAGCCGCACTCTTTACGCTTGTGCATGCCTGGTTACAACCACAGCAGTTCCAGCTCTACAGCGGAGATGCTGACACATTCCTACAGATGCTTCCCCTAGTACTCATCATCACCCCGATACAGACTACCAGCGAAGAGTTCCTGATGCGGGCCATCCCTTCAAGACTCTTCAAAAGGGGAAAGCTCGTCACTAGCACCAAGGGCATTCTCCTGGTCAGCCTCTTTACAGCATTGCTTTTCACCCTGCCCCATCTCTCCAACCAGGAGATGAAGCATGCGAGCCAGAAGACCGCTGTCATGCTCTACTACGCCCTCTTTGGGTTTGGGGGAACATTCATCAGTTTGAAAACAAAGGGCTTCGAACCATCCATAGGCATCCATGCAGCGAACAACCTCTATATAGCCCTTATCTGCAACTACACCAACTCCTCTCTGCCTTCCAGGTCACTGATCCTATCAACAGGCGCGGTAGGCAC